>CAMQUX010000029.1 GCA_947037905.1 uncultured Desulfovibrionaceae bacterium
TTTTATGCTTCCATGCTTCTATGTTTTATGCTTTATGCTTCTATGTTTTATGCTTCCATGCTTCTATGTTTTATGCTTTATGCTTCTATGTTTTATGCTTTCATGCTTCTATGCTTTCATGCTTCTATGCTTTCATGCTTCTATGCTTTCATGCTTCTATGTTTTATGCTTTCCAAATATTTCATACTTTTTATATTTTTTTGATTTTTATACTTTTCATACTTTTCTTTTTGATTTTTTTTTTATATATCTACGGTTATGAAAAAATATTTATCTTTCTTTCTTGTGCTCTTAGTCCTACAAGCATCCGTTAGTATGGCCTATACGAGCAATTTTGTGTTCAGAGATATACCCTTAGGTGCTCTGCTTAAAGACTATCCAAATATGAGAAAAATCCAAAAAGGACAATATATCTTAGAGTCAGAGAGTCTTATCTTTGAACAAGCACAGATTAAGCAGGTGGTTTATATTTTTTCTAAAGAAAAACTTTCTGGTATACGCATTATATTTACTGGGGATATAAATTATTTTTATTTACGCAATTATCTTACACAAAAATATGGAACACCACAAACAAGGGGCGCTACAATTGGTTGGGGAATGCAAAATTACTCTATTAGCCTCACTTTTAAAGAAGAGGAAGGTGTTATTAATATTTTTGCAAACTAAAAAACTTATTTATCTTCCTTTAAATGACGCATGCGAGATATATATTCTGTTTCAGAAATTTTATTCTGCTTGTAATCCTCTTCTAACTGTTCACGTTCTTTACGAATAAGCATTCGTGACTCCTCATATATCTCTTCATCACGAAAAAAACCTTTAGGACCAAACATCACACGAATAAAAACCACTATAATCGCCAGAATTGCGAGGCAAAATAGCCCCCGAGTAGCCATTACTAGCCACGATTCATTTGGAACAGATTGAAATGGCCATCTCGACCATTCATTTACAAGCGTAAGCTCAAGCTCTTTATTCATTTAAAAATCCTCTATTTTCTAATTCCACCCATTAAAAAGATGCTATGTTAAAATTAAACTCTATCTGAAAATCATCTTCACTACCAACATTCACATCTAAAGAAAATCCATAACAACTTCCAATCCATTCAACCACCAATGCTCGTTCTAAAAATAGAAAATTATGAAAATCATAATAAAGTCTTCCACCAAGCCTTAAATTTTGGTTGAGCAAATAACTTATATCTACTTTAAAAACATTAATAGCACTTGTTGGTTCAATATCATATAAATTATCTTCTACCCACTTTGCACGCCTAATATTATTTCCTTCTGGTTGTTGATTATAGCTAAAACCTAAAAGTGCTTGTGGAAAAGAAAAAATCACCCCATATTCTTGTTCTGTCAAGCCTTCTCCGTAATAAGAAATCCATAATTCACTATAAAAATTTATTGTATCCTGCGGTGAAAATTGAACTTTTGTATAGAAATCGTTTAATATCCGCCTGTCAACTGTTGATAAACCTTCTGTCCTAAATACTTCTTGTAAATCTACACCTTGCATGAATTCCAAATAAAGAGCATCTTTATAGCTGATGCTACTAAAAGGAACTTGTTTTCCATCTTCATTATTGACACTTATTGTTTTTATTTTTTTCTTTAATCGATTTATCAAAGAAAATTCAAGTGCAAAGGTATCATCTAAGCGGTCAAGTGCATCAAAATATGGCATTGTATCTGGGTTATTTAAATTTTTCTGCCATGTAGCATTTATTTCTGGAACTATTGTATGCCCAAGACCGAGCCATTCAGATTTTCCTATATTTTCAGTCACTTCCTTTAAATCTGAATCAAAATGAAAAAATTGATTAAGCTCTGAAAAAACAGATAACCCAGCCTCTACAGCACCAGATGTTGGCACTTTATCTGTAGTTGTATGACTACCTTCATATGCTATCTGATTATTATCATTTTCATATCTATCTATTAAATATATATTTTGTTTATATGCAAGTGATGGGATAACAGTCATAAAACTAAGTTGAGCAGGAGCACTTATTTCTGGTTGCAAGTAAAGACGCTGTCCTTGTGTTCCTTGAAGACGTAAAAAATAATTATACCGTGCCATTAATTGAAACTCTAAAGGACTATTAAAGAGATTTTCTTGAAAATTATAAAAATTTAACTCTGGAAGTTTTTGCGCAGCTGTATTTTGAGTCCAAGATGCTATATTTTGTGTATACTCCACACTTCCTGTAAACATATACTCATCCCACACTCGAGATATCATGAGAATATTTTCACGCGTATCAGAATCTTTCTCAGCAAATCCACGGCCAAAAACAGATACAAATTCATCTTGAGATTCATCATAACCTGAAATACCTTTTGTAAAATCTTGTAAATACCGAGTGTCTGAAATCAAATCTACATCAAAAAGTACTCGCCAGTCTTTATTTCCTACCCAGCCATCATATTTAGACCGCACCCACCAACGTGGGTTATAATCAAAGAGATAATCCGCATGAAAAAGAAGCTTTGTATAACTATCTGTATTTAAGCGAAATTCTACACCTTGCATATAACCTTGTGAGGCCATAAAATTTTGATAAAGTGTTAGGTCTTTTTCTTTATCAATGGCTAAGTAAAATGGAATATTTAATGAAAATACAGAGAAATTACTTATGGATATTTCTGGAAAAAGAAAACCTGTTGAACGTTTTTTCCCTACAGTCATTGTGATGGCTGGAAGTATCATAACAGGAGCTTTTTTAATATACAAAACCGGTGTATCTAAAAACACAAAATCCTTCAAAACAAGATCGCCCGAATCTGCCTTAAAAGACCAAGCTGGGCTATCTCCTTCGCAGGCAGTTATTGTTGCATCACTAAAAGTATAACTGTTATCACCAATTTTGTTCAGTATTTTTGCCTTTAAATACGTTTCCATATCAGGCATATATAAACTACTATCTTTTAGCCAACCATTCATAGTGACTAAATCAAATTCTGCTTCTTGTGCTGTAAAGGTATCGGCTTTCCACGTTACCTCTATATCACCTTTTAAAAAAAGCCAGTTACTTTCACTATATAAGCGTGCATAGTCAGCTTTTATTTTATCACCATCTTTTGTTAAAATAACATCGCCAATAGCTTCAATATAACCACGATTATTTTCAGATACAAATTTCTTTGCTTTTAAACTCCACGCAACTCCAGCTACTTCTTCCTCAAAATAAACACTATTTCTATTTTCAGATGTTT
The DNA here is from genome assembly GCA_947037905.1 of uncultured Desulfovibrionaceae bacterium. Lineage (GTDB taxonomy): Bacteria > Desulfobacterota > Desulfovibrionia > Desulfovibrionales > Desulfovibrionaceae > CAMQUX01. The sequence goes on from CAMQUX010000029.1 coordinate 3,228, forward strand.
TCTCTTTTGTCTGTGCTTTTGCTTTTTTATTAGTACCTGTAACATTTGCCACCGCAAAAGAGTCTCCCATAAAAAAGAAATGAGAAAAACAGACTAGAAACAGAATTATTCTATATGTATATAATTTGAGGCTTTGCAAAAAAACTTTTCCTTTCGTTAATAACATTCTTGCTCGTTGCAAAAGTATTAACCTTTTGTCTTGTACGTTTTTCTACTAAAAAGAGCAATAAAAGAACTCTTTTTATCGCTATTTATTTTTAATCATTTTAGTAAAATAATGTGAAAATAATTGTATTTTTTTTATGAACAGCTAAAAAAATAGATATGTATATATTAAAAAGGAGTTTATCTATGTTTCAACTGTGCAAAAAAATCTGCTTTTCTTTTTTTCTTCTAAGCTCTATTTCTTCGTTCGCTTTTGCGGAAACTGTTATTGAATCTGTCGATGTTATACGAACACCTGTTACTCGTGTTGACAATATTCTTTTCCTTATTGATGATTCTGGTTCTATGAATATGCAAAGTGATTTTTTTGGAACAAAAAGAATTAATGTTGCAAAAGAAGTACTTAGACGTATTAATGCTAAACTTCCTGATTTAGATTATAATATTATCATGTCTACTTTCTCTAATAGAGAAGAATTACTTCTTGTAGAAACACCTTATAATGAAGATGTATTCGCTCTTGCAGTAAATTCCATTGATTCAACTCTCCCTATTTTTGGAAGATCCACAAATATAACGCAAGCACTTAGTACAGCAGAAAGTTTACTTGATGATTTAGATGGATACACAGCCATTGTTATGATTACAGACGGTCTCTCAAATACAGGCGGTAAAGTTTCCGCTGAAGCAATAAAACTTGCAAATAAGTACGGCGAAAAAGCATGTTTGTACGTTGTAGCTATTGACCCAAGTCCTGAAGGTTCAAAAATTATTAGAAACATGCGAAGTGCCTTTCAGCAATGTACATTAGGTACAAATGCGCAAGAATTATTACTTGCAGAAGGTGCCTTAGACTTTTATGTTTCAAATGTTTTTTATGAAGAAAAAGTAGAATTAGATATTAAAACTAGAGAAGTTTTCAATATTTATATTTTCCCTGATTTCAATTTTGCTTTGGGCAAATGGAATATTACAAGCGATATGCTTAGTTACCTCGAAGAAACAAAAACATACTTGCAAGATAATCCAAAAGCAAATGCGCTTATTAGCGGTTACACTGATAATACAGGAACTGCTGCGTATAATTTAAAAGTCTCAAACTGGAGAGCAAATGCTATAAAACACTGGCTTGTAATACAAGGAATTGACGCAAATCGTCTACAAACAATAGGTTACGGTGAAAGCAACCCAGAATATACAAACGATAGCAAACAAGGACGTGCCCTTAACAGACATGTTAGTATTGTTACTATGAAATAACACTATAAGAAATACCATATTAGAAGCTAGATATTAGAAACTAGATATTTTTCTTGTACAGAAAGATATCTAGTTTTTTTTACAGCTTCTATCTTGCAATAATTTATATTTCAACTATACTTTATTGAACAATAATAGTAGGATTTCAACCATGAGCTCTTTCTCTTACACACTACAAGAATACGCAAAAGACCGAAGTATCTCAAAAGAGATATCAGCTATCAGGGAAATCCCTTTAACTATCTATCTTAATGAGCGAGAAGTTATTACCTTACTCTGTACTGCAAAATTCCCTTTATATCTCGCAATTGGATTTTTAAAGTCCGATGCGTATATAACTAAACTTGAGCAAATAGTATCTACCCATGTGGAAGAAGATGATTATTCTATCAAGGTCTTAGTTGAGACAAATAATGATCCTTGGAAAGAACGAACACAACATCTTTCTATCACTTCTGGCTGTGGGAAAGGTACAAATTTTGAGCGGAATTTAGAAACTATCTCAAAAAAAGAAATTAAAACAGAGTTAAAACTAAAACCACAAGTGATTTTAAAGCATGTGGCAGAGCTTTTTAATCGTTCATCTCTTTATAGACAAACAAGAGGTTGTCATAACTCCTCCCTTTGTTCAACAGATGAAATGCTCTTTTTTAGAGAAGATATAGGACGCCATAACGCTATTGATACAATAGTTGGAGAATGTTTCTATAATGACATAGGTACTCAGGATAAAATTATAGTTTCTACAGGACGAATAACATCTGAAATTCTTTTGAAAGCTGTGCGTATTGGCGTGCCAGCTCTTGTTTCTACTGCGGTTGCAACAAGCCTTTCCATTGAACTTGCACGAAAAATTGGCTTGACTCTTGTGGGAAATGTGAATATCGAAAAGGAATCTTTTTGGATATATAACGATTCAAATAAACTATTAGATTTTTAAAGGAATAAATATATGAAAAACACTATTCTCTCTATCTTTTTACTTTTTACACTCTTTATACCAAGCCAGTCTTTTGCTAACAACTTAAATAACGTTGTTATTATAGAAACGAGCATGGGCAGTATTTGGGTAGCACTTGATCCTGATAAAGCACCTAAATCTGTAGAGAATTTCCTCTACTATGTGAACAAAGAACTTTATGATAACACTATTTTTCATCGTGTCATAAAAGGTTTTATGGTACAAGGCGGTGGATTTAACGAGTTTTTAGAAGAAAAACCAATAAAAGGACCTGTTGTAAACGAATCCCACAATGGGCTTAAAAATAATCGTGGAACTATTGCCATGGCTCGTACTAACGACCCAGATAGCGCCAGTAACCAATTTTTTATAAACCTTGCAGATAATGCTTTTTTAAATAACACACCACAAAATCCTGGTTATACTGTTTTTGGACGGGTGATACGTGGAATGGATGTAGTTGATGAAATTGCAGAAGAAAAAGTAACCACACGTGCCATGTATGATAATATTCCTAAAAAAGACATCTTTATAAAAAGCATCCGCAAACACAAATTAGAATAATTATAACAGACAAATATAAACGACTCGTTTAAACCAGAATAAAGAGCAAGATTTTTATTCTGGTTTTTATTTTATTCTGCTCGAAAAAAAGGAGCATATTATATGAGTATTTACACTTTACTAAGCCAAAAAGAATCACCCCCAAGTTTTTTTGGCACTGATCAATTTCCTAAAGAACAGACCTTTACCGCAAGAAAATCGCAGCGGGTATCAGTTCCTTTTTTTGGTGGCTCGCCCTTTCTGCTGGCGCAGGCAAATCTTTGGACACAAGAAGAAATTGTGCAAAATATTTTTCAGTATTATCAAAAATTTAAAAATCATGCTGCAGATTATTCGCACCTATCACTATCAATTATCCTCCAGCGCATTCAGCTTGCATTTTCTGCATGGAAACTAGCGCAAGATAATCCTGCAAGCCATCCTGAGCGTATAAGTGATTATATTATAGACACAGGGCTCCCTTACCATACAGGTGGAACATTTTATGCGATTATTCGTCATTACCCACAAAATGCTTGGATAGACACCGCAACACTCGAAAATGAAAAAGAATTAGAAGAAAAAAAATATGAGCGTGGACGATACACAGCATATAAACTTCTTGATGTTTGCCCTTGGAAAGAGCTTGGAACCGATGTAGCAATTCCACGCACACCGTTTCATACCCTCTGGAGTTCACAACAACTCAATCCAAATGAGAACTTTTCTTTAAATATTCATCATCTACTCCATGATCGACAAGAAAGAATACCACAGCAAAAAAACAACCCAGCGCACCTTTATAATAATATTCGCATAGGTCTTAATTATTTCTGGGAGAAAATCTTACCAAAAAATTCGAGTTGGGCAACACCTTGGTTTAATCGCTCAGGAATTTTGGGCTGGCTTGTGCCTATTGGAGTAAATAATCCATTAACGCCAGATACAGTTGTCATTTTTAAAAAAGATAAAGAACAAAATCTCTGGATAGCGTTTACAGCGCTCGATAAAGGGCAAACAGAAAAAGCTTCAACAACTCTTTTTGACTTCAGAAGTGAATCTTTACTAGAAGTAATATACGGGTTTTAATAAAAAAAAATGCTAAAAAAGTAGAAATATATAAAATAGCACTTGACGAGCACGAAAATATAGCTTAGTCAACAAAAGTAGTAGAAATTATATTTTATCTTCTACGAGTGGCTATAGTTTGTCTGATAAGTTTTATATTGATTATAGAAATACAGTTGGGCATTAATTGAATTTTGTATAAGTATATGTTTTGGGAGAATTGTCTAATGGCTAAGAATATTTATGTTGGTAATTTACCTTGGAGCGCAACTGAAGATGACGTACGTCAAGCTTTCACTGCGTATGGCGAAGTTATTTCTGTTAAAATCGTAAACGATCGTGATACTGGTCGTCCTCGTGGTTTTGCTTTCGTTGAAATGGAAGACCAAGAAGCACTTACTGCTATTGAAAGCCTAGATGGCGCAGATTTCAGCGGTAGAAATTTAAAAGTTAATGAAGCTCGCCCTCGTGAGCAACAACGCCCTCGCTGGTAGTAAAGACTTTTTTAAACCCGCTTCTCGTAAGCGGGTTTTTTTTTGCCCATTTGTTTTCTCGCACAGTACAATTTTCTTTATATTATCCTGCTATTTTTACTTTAAGTGCTATTTTTTACTTGCTAGCTTTTGTTATGCACTATTTTTTACCCACAATTTTTCTTTACTCACATCATCTTTTCTTTCGCGCGCATTTTTTATTCAATAAATTTTCTTCCTACGCCTATCTTTTAATAGTGCTATTTTTTCTCTGCTCTTGAGCATTCTTTACTGCACGAGCTTTATTTTTTCGCTGTGTTATCTTTTTTTTCGCGCATTTTTCCTTTACACACTATATTTTAATATTGCATCTTTTTACTTTGCTCGCTAATTTTTTGTTTAGCACTCATAGCTTTTGATACTGGGCATTTTCGCTCTACTTATAACTTTTCTCACTGCACGAGCTTTGTTTTTTTCGTGCGCTATTTTTTGTTTAATGCGCTCTTTTTTTTCGCCGCGACATCTTTTCTTTTGCGTACGTGGGTTTTCTCTTTACAAAAAACAAATTATCATCTATACATACTTGGTTGTAATGATTTTAGTGTTTCTTTTGTCTTTTTGCATTTTTTTGCTTTTGCATTTCTCTGCATTTTCATTAACTACTGTATTTGTTATCTTTTTAAAAAAATTCAAGGTACTATGCATCTTTTTGTAATCTTGTCTTAAATAAGCATTTTATTCTCCCTTTTACTAAACAGAAAACAATTACCACTACCCATATGAGGTTTTACCGTGAAAACATTTGAAGAGTTCGGATTAAAACAGACCATTCTTGACGCCTTAACTAAAAAAGGCTTCACAAAAGCGTCTCCTATTCAAGAACAAACTATCCCACTTCTTTTAGGGGGAGTAAAAAATATCCTAGGACAAGCACGCACTGGCACAGGAAAAACTGCTGCTTTTGGCTTACCAGTCCTCAACACTATTAAAGAAAGATCTAAGCACGTACAGTGTCTTATACTTGCTCCCACTAGAGAACTTGCTCTACAGGTTGCAAGTGAGCTTGATTCCTTAAAAGGTAATCTTGCTATACAAATTCTACCTGTTTATGGTGGGCAGCCTATGCAACCGCAAATAAAGGCTCTTCAACGTGGGGTTGATATTGTTGTTGGAACACCTGGACGTATCATTGACCACATTAAAAGAAAAACTCTTCGCTTAAACGATATTGAGTTTCTTATTCTTGATGAAGCTGATGAGATGTGTAATATGGGCTTTATTGATGATGTAAAAATTATCATGAGCGAAACAAACGAGAATAAAAAAACACTTCTTTTCTCAGCTACAATGCCTAGAGAAGTTATGAATATTGCAAAAAAATTCATGGGCGAATTTGAAGTTGTTACTGTTAAAAGTGAAGAAGAGCCTTCTAAAACAGAGCAGTGTTATATTCTTATTGAAGACCGTGATCGTTTTGAAGGACTTTGTCGTATTATTGATTCTGATCCAGAATTTTATGGTTTAATTTTCTGTAGAACTAAAGCTGATACTGATGAAGTGGCAGCGCTTCTTTCAAAACGAGGCTATAGTGCAGAACCTTTACATGGTGATTTAACACAAGCTCGTCGTGAAGATATTTTAAATAGATTCCGTACAAAACGTGCAACTATCATTGTAGCAACAGACGTTGCTGCTCGTGGTATTGACGTTGCTGGTATTAGCCATGTAATAAACTTCAGCATTCCACAAGAATCTGAAACATATGTTCACCGTGTAGGACGTACTGGTCGTGCTGGACAAAAAGGTCTTGCTATTACTTTTATCGCTCCTCGTGAAAAACGTAAATTCTCATTCCTTATGAGAAACACGAATCTTGAAGCGCATAAAATAAGCCTTCCACGTGCAGAGGATATTGCTGAAACAAGAAAAACACACTTCGTAGAAAATCTACAAAAAATGATTTCTCATGGAGACAGTGACCAGTATCTTCCTTTAGTTGAAGAGCTACTTGAAAATAACGAAGCGAAAGATATCGTAGCAGCTCTTATTCTACAAAACGTAGGTGAAGCGTTAAATTCTAAAGCATACAGAGAAATTAGAGAACCATCTTTACAAGCTGGTAGAGTATCTATCTTTGCAGCCCTTGGAAAACTACATGGTCTTGATCCTAGAACCCTTATTGAAGGACTTCTAGCAAAATCACAATTCCAAGATTTTGTAATACAAGACATTCGTATGTTCCAGTCGCATTCAACATTTACATTACCAGAAGATAGTGCCTCTGATATATTACGTGACATAAACAAAACAGCAACCGACGGACGTCCTATAGCTCGCCTAGATAAAGAAGGCGGCGGTAGCGGCGGCGGAGGCGGCGGCGGTAGAAGATATGACAATCGCAATCGACGACCATCTGGCGGTGGCGGTGGCGGTGGTGGTGGTGGCGGGTTTAAAAAACCTAGCTTCCCTGGCGGCGGCGGTGGTGGCGGTAGAAGAAGCCCTTCTAAGCCAAAATACTAAGCGGTTTACTCATTTACGCCTTAGCTAGTTATTAAAAGCTATTTGCATAATACAAAATAAAAAGAGTACCCAGTCGATTTTCATTGATTGGGTACTCTTTTTATTTTCTTAGTTCTTATTTAGTTTTAATTTAGTTTTTTAACTATTTTTTAACTATTTTTTGTTTAGTTTTTTGCTTTTATATTTTTATCTATTTCTGCAGATAATTCTCTTGCTAATTTTTGAGCTTCCATTAATTGCTCTTGAGATAAGCCTTTAACAACTATATCTCTTGCCTGCACATGTTTTTCATTATTATTAGAATTTAAACAAGCTAAAGAAACCCACGCATAGGCTTGCATATAATCCTGTAACACTCCTTTACCCGTGACATACATATATCCAAGGTTAGATTGTGCATCTGCAAGACCTTGCTTAGCTGCTAGCTCAAACCACTTCACTGCCTC
>CAMQUX010000030.1 GCA_947037905.1 uncultured Desulfovibrionaceae bacterium
CTATGCCAAATGAAGAGCTTTATCCGCTACTTCGCAAAGCAAAAGAACACGGTTATGGCGATAAGCAACTAGCTGCTATTTTTACAGTAACAGAAGATGTCATGCGTAAAAAACGCCAAGAGTTACATATCCACCCAACTTATTATCTTGTAGATACTTGCGCTGCAGAATTTGAAGCGTATACTCCGTATTATTATTCAACTTATGAGCACGGGGAAGAAATTAGCTACAAAGATTGTAAAAAAGTTATTATTCTAGGCGGTGGACCAAATAGAATCGGACAAGGTATAGAATTTGATTACTGCTGTTGTCATGCATCTTTTGCACTGCGAGATATGGGCGTGCAGTCCATAATGGTCAATTCAAACCCAGAAACAGTCAGCACAGATTATGATACTTCTGATAGATTATACTTTGAGCCACTTACCTATGAAGATGTTTTAAACATTGTAGAAAAAGAAAAGCCATATGGGGTAATAGTACAATTTGGCGGGCAAACTCCGCTTAATTTAGCCAACGCATTAGAAAAAGCAGGAGTGCCACTTTTAGGCACAACTCCAGATAGTATAGACAGAGCAGAAGATAGAGAACGCTTCCAAGCGCTGTTAGAAAAATTAGATTTACGCCAGCCTCGAAATGCTACAGCCTTTTCAGTAGAAGATGCGCTAATAGCAGCAGATAAGCTTGGTTTTCCATTAGTACTTCGTCCGTCTTATGTTTTAGGTGGAAGAGGAATGGAAATAGTTTACAGTAGCAGCGAAATAGAAAATTATTTTAGAGCCTTAGCTGTCGCTCCTGAGCATCCTATTCTAATAGATGCATTTTTAGAAAATGCAGTAGAGGTAGATGTAGACGCACTTTCTGATGGAATTGATACCTATATAGGTGGAGTAATGGAGCATATTGAAGAAGCGGGTATCCATTCAGGCGACTCAGCCTCAGTGCTTCCTGTTCACTCTTTATCAAAAGAAATAGTAGAAGAAATTGAGCGCCAAACAAAAGCACTAGCAAAAGAGCTTTCAGTTATTGGACTTATGAATATTCAATTTGCAGTAAAAGATAATGATATTTATATATTAGAAGTAAATCCACGCGCGTCTCGAACAGTTCCGTTTGTAAGTAAAGCAACAGGAGTTCCTCTTGCTCGTTTTGCAACACAGGTAATGTTAGGTGCTCGTATTAAAGATTTAAATCCAGAAAGCATGCGAAAAAGTGGCTACTGGTCAGTAAAAGAGGCAGTGTTTCCATTTAATAGATTCCCACAAGTAGACGTGCTTCTTGGGCCAGAAATGCGCTCAACAGGCGAAGTTATGGGAATAGATAAAGATTTAGGCATGGCGTTCTTAAAAAGTCAATTAGCCGCAGGGCAGGACTTGCCAAGGTCAGGGAAAGTGTTTATCTCAGTAAATGATGCAGATAAAGAAAATATGCTCCCAGTTGCAAAAGGTTTTGAGAAACTTGGGTTCGAAATAGTAGCAACAGGTGGAACAGCAACATATTTTGATAATAAAGGTCTTAGTGTTACACGAGTTCTTAAAGTTTATGAGGGGCGCCCAAATGTTGTGGATATGATAAAAAATCATGAGATAGATTTAGTCATAAACACTCCATCTGGTAAAAGAACCATATCAGATTCTAAAGATATTCGCCAATCAACGCTACATTACGGTGTGCCGTATACAACAACCGTAACAGGAGCTGCTGCTTTTGTACTCGCTTTAGAGTCTATAAAAGAGAAAGAATTCCAAGTGTATAGTTTACAAGAATATTATGCAGGTACTGTATAGTAAAGAAGATAGTTCTTTTAAGGAAAAAAGATGAAAAAAGAATACTGTGGAATTTTTGCAATTTACGGAAATGAAAGAGCTGCACGCATGACATATTTTGGCTTATATGCATTACAGCATAGAGGGCAAGAATGTGCGGGAATAGTCACTTGGGACGGACAAAAAAGTCGTGAACAACGTGGTATGGGCTTAGTGGCTGAAATATTTACAGAAAGACACTTAGAGCATGAGTTAAAAGGAAATATAGCAGTAGGGCATGTACGTTATTCCACAGCAGGAGCATCTCTTATCCGTAACGCACAGCCGTTCACAGTAAGGCATGGCGAATTAGAAATATCTATTGCTCATAATGGTAACTTAATAAATGCTTTAGAGCTACGCCGCGAGCTAGAATCACAAGGTGCTATTTTTCAGTCTACAATGGATACAGAAGTTATAGCACATTATATAGTAAAATATTTACAAAAAGCAGATTTAGAAGAAGCAGTACGCCGAGCATGTAGTCATATAAAAGGTGCGTTCTCATTAGTGATACTCGTAAATGATACCATGATAGCACTTCGAGATCCAAATGGTATTCGTCCATTATCCATGGGTAAGTTAGGAAATAGTTATGTATTTGCCTCAGAAACCTGTGCTTTTGATATAATGGACGCAACCTATTTGCGAGATTTAGAACAAAGTGAAATGGTAATAATTGAGAAAGGTAAAATACGCAGTGCTTTTTTACGAGAAAAGGCGCCTAAAAAACAGTGTATATTTGAGCTTGTTTACTTTGCACGCCCAGACTCTCAAGTTTTTGATTTAAGTGTTTATGGTTGCCGTAAGCGCATGGGTGAAATCCTTGCTCAAGAATCAGCAGGTGTTACTGATATTGATTATGTTTTACCTTTTCCATCATCAGGTAATTATGCAGCCGTAGGATACGCACAAGAGGCAAAATTGCCACTAGAACTTGCAATGATTCGTAACAACTATGTAGGAAGAACATTTATACAGCCAACGCAGGAAATGCGAGATTTTAGCGTGAATATGAAGCTAAATCCTGTAAAAGATGCCATAAAAGGTAAGAAAATTCTTATAGTAGAAGATTCTATAGTACGAGGCACAACAGTTCGTACAAGAATAAATCGCTTAAAAGATTGTGGGGCAAAGGAAATTCACCTGCGAGTAAGTTGTCCGCCTGTAAAATTCCCTTGTTATTATGGTATAGATTTCTCTTCAAAGGGCGAGCTTATAGCAGCTAACCATACAGTAGAAGAAATTGCCAAATTTATAGGCTTAGATTCCTTACATTATCTTTCTGTAGAAGGCTTACAAGCATCAGTTCCAACAGGAGAAGATTTTTGTTATGCGTGTTTTACAGGGGAATATCCTATAGATTATTCAGGCGAGTTATGCAGAATGAGACTTGATAAGTAATTATTAAATATCATAATTGATAAATACGTAAGAATTAGCACTATATAGTATAAGTAATGAGTAAATATTCTTATCCCAGCAATGCTACAGAGCAAGTTTGTCATAGAATAGTGTAAAACTAGTTTGCACTTACTATAGAATTAACTTCTAATGTGATTATTTAGTTGGATTAGGGTAAAACTAACTTGTGATAAGTAGAGAACTAACTTGTGATAAGTAAAGAACTAACTTGTGATTAGTACAGAACTGTATAGCATAAGTATAAGATTTTTAATAGTAGAGATGATATGACTGATAGAAATAAATGGTTGGCACAGGCAAAGCAAGTTTTGCAAAAAGAGGCAGAAGGAATTTTAGAAGTTTCTTCTTATGTAGACGAATCCTTTTGTGAGGCTTTAGAGCTATTAGCTAACTGTACTGGTCGAGTTATAATAAGCGGAATAGGCAAATCTGGTCTTGTGGGCAAAAAAATAGCAGCTACTATGTCAAGCACTGGTACTGCTACTTTCTTTTTGCACCCAGTGGAAGGTGTGCACGGTGATCTTGGTATAATTCGAGAAGGTGATGTTGTTATCTGCCTGTCAAATAGCGGAGAAACAATAGAGCTTAATAATATTTTGCCAGTATTTCGTTCTTTAGGCGTTAAAATTATAGCCATGACATCTAATAAAAATTCAAAACTTGCAAAATCGTCTGATATATTTTTATGTACAAAAGTATCTGAAGAAGCATGCTCAATGAATTTAGTACCAACAACAAGCACCACAGCTACCTTAGCGCTAGGAGATGCTTTAGCAATTTGCCTTATGAATTATAAATCTTTTGATCAAAAAGATTTTAAAAAGATTCATCCAGCAGGTGCGTTAGGTGAGCGTTTAAGTAAATCTTTATTTGAGCTTATGCACCAAGAAAATTTGCCTGTATGTTTAGCCACCGAGAGTTTTTTATCGGCAAGTAAAATTTTAGATAAGGGTAATTTTGGTTTTTTAGCAGTTGTTGATACTGAAAATAAACTCGTTGGCGCATTAACAGATGGCGATATTCGCCGCTTATTTTGCAGCGGCAAATACAATGAGTTAGAAACTATAGAAGAATGTATGATAAAAAATCCTTATAAAATAGTGGCATCAGCTAAATCAGCGGAAGCCCTAGATATAATGGAAAAAAATCAAATAATGGTATTACCAGTAGTAGATGAAACTGATGTACTACAAGGTATAATACATTTGCATGATATTTTAGGTAAAGGTCGAGTGAGTTTTTCTTAAAAGAAGATTATAGTATACTTTTCTTTAGAGCTAGTAGAGCTTCATAAGTTATCAAAAGGAATATATTAAGTATGTATATTTGTGAAAAGTGTGCAAAAAAGAATAAGACATGTTGTAGTGTCGAGCATGGAAAAGACGTCAGTTATTTTCCACTTTCCGAGGAGGAAATTGAGCGACTAGAGACGGTCGCAGGGCCTCGTGAAAAATATATAACCAAAAAAAAGAACACAGCAGCTTTTCTTTTGCAAATGAACAGATTATTTCCTAAAAATGCGAAAGATATAAACACATTATTTCCTGTAGATGGTGAGCATAACCATTTACTCGTCGATGATTCTGGCTCATGTTTGTTTTTGACTGATAAAGGTTGTAGCTTAGAGCGAGAAAATCGCCCATACTACTGTAATCTATACCCATTATGGTTGGTTTTTGGTGAGCTTTGTTCATTTAGTAACCCTAATTGTTTAGCCATAGCACAATCTGAGAAAAATGATGATGATGTGGAAAAACTCTTAGAAGTATTTCATAAAGATATAGCGCAAGTGGAAGAAGAGTTTGATAAAATTCTTCTTGCTTGGGACATCGAAAAAAAAATAAATTTATGGTAGGGAAATAAAATAGTGATTAAAAAAAACAAGTTATTGAAGATATTTTTAATAACAACAATATCAGGAATACTTTTAGCAATAACAGGCTTAGCAAGTCTCTATTTTTGGGTGTCTAAAGATTTACCAACTTTTGCGAAGGTAACTGACTATAGACCTCCTTTAGTCACAACAGTGCTTGCATCTGATGGTGAAGTACTAGGCTATTTGTACAAAGAAAAGCGTTTTTTAGTGGGCATAACAGAAATGAGCCCTTGGATACCAAAGGCATTTTTAGCAGCAGAGGATGCATCATTTTATGTTCATGAAGGGGTAGATTTTAAAGCAATATTTCGTGCAGCGCTCATAAATTTCAAAGCTGGGGAAACTAAACAGGGTGCGAGTACAATCACTCAACAGCTCATTAAAGGTTTACTTTTAACATCAGAACGAAGCTATAAACGTAAATTAAAAGAGGCAATTCTTGCATACAGACTCGAGCGTTATTTAACAAAAGATGAAATTTTAACATTATATTTAAATCATATATTTTTGGGCGCAAGTAGTTACGGGGTTGAAGCAGCATCACGAACATACTTTGGTAAACATGCCAAAGATTTAACCATAGGTGAAGCAGCTCTTCTTGCTGGTTTACCAAAAGCTCCAAGTTATTATAATCCATTGCGTTCTCCTCAACAAGCAAAAACACGCCAAGTGTATGTGCTAGGTGAGATGTTAAAACTTAATATGATAACCGCTGAACAGCATGAAACAGCAGTTTATGATACTTTTGAATACAAGAATATGGACGCATCAGTAGGTAAGATAGGTGCATATTATTTAGAAGAAGTTCGTCGTTGGTTAATAGATAAATACGGCGAAGATGAAGTATACACAGCAGGATTAACCGTTCAAACAGCATGCTCATTAGAACATCAAGAGGTTGCTGACCGAGTTTTACGAGCAGGTTTAGAAGCCTCAGCACTTCGTAGAGGCTGGCGAGGACCTAACCGAACTCTTGGAGATGATGAAATTATTGATTTTTTACTCGCAGCTGAAAATGATGAAATAGAAATTAATGAACGAATAGAAGTGCTTGTTGTTAAAGTGGAAGAAGATGGTGCAACAGTTAGATTTGGTAGTGAGCATGGTTATATTCCAGTCTCAGGTATGTCTTGGGCAAGAACACCAGATATCAAATTAGCCACCGAAGAAGTGCGCGCAATAGCAGATGCACGAAAAGTTCTTAAACGAAACGACGTAGTTTGGGCACTTGTAGTAGAAAAACCAATAGCAGATACGAACACAGATAATAAGAACACAGACGATAAGACAAAAACAGAAGATAAGAAAAACACAGGTGGTTGGACTCTTTCACTCGTAACTAAGCCAGTAATTCAGGGTGCGATAATGTCTATGGAGCCAGAAACTGGTAACGTAGTAGCAATGACAGGTGGGTATGATTTTTCAGAAAGTCAATTTAATAGAGCAACACAAGCACATAGGCAAGCTGGTTCAGCGTTTAAAGCGTTTACCTATTCAGTAGCACTTGATAAAGGATACACGGTAGCATCAACAGTTTTAGATGCACCAATAGTTGTGGATGCAGATACTGACACAGGTTTATGGCGTCCGGGTAACTATGAGGATGTATTTTACGGTCCAACATTACTAAGAACAGCACTTGTGCGTTCAAGAAATTTGGTGACCATTCGTTTAGCTCAAAGTGTCGGCATAAGTTCAATTATAAAACGAGCAACGATTATGGGCGCACGAGGTGAATATAATAAGGATTTATCTGTAGCACTGGGTTCTGGTTCTATAACTCTTTACTCACTGCTTCGTGGTTATACTCCATTTGCGCGTGGTGGTACAGGCATAGAGCCTCAAATGGTGCTATCTGTTAAAGATTCAGATGGCAAAGAAGTGTATGTTGCAGAGCAAAAAGTTTACAACGCAATAACACCACAGAATGCGTATATAATGACAAGTCTTATGCGAGATGTTGTTCGTTACGGAACAGCTTGGCGTGCACGAAGTTTAGGAAGAAATATAGCTGGAAAAACTGGCACAAGTAATGATGAAAAAGACGCATGGTTTATTGGCTATACTCCATATTTACTTACAGGTGTCTATGTTGGGTTTGATGATTATCTTCCAATGGGTCGTTTAGAAGCAGGTTCTCGCGCAGCAGGTCCTATTTGGGTGAACTATCGCAAAGAAGTTGAGCCTTTATATCCTGCTACAGATTTTATTCAGCCAGAGGGAATAGATATGGTACGAATAGATGCTAAGACAGGATTATTAGCTGGCCCAAGTAGCAAAGAGGTCTATTTCTTACCATTTAAAGAAGGTACAGCACCAACAGAAGTTGTAACAGAAGATGCGCAAGATGGTGTGAGTGCAGAAGATGAATTATTAAAGCAGATATTCTAAAAGATATAGGATTATTAGATTTGTGCGAATATTCAAACTAGTAAGAATATATTTATATCGTGTAGAAATTTGATATAGTATGTCAGCCCATAAATTAATGGTGAAATAAATAAATCATGTCTTCTAAGTTGTTATATTTATTATATAAAAATAAATATATTGTAGAGACTATAAATTCACAATTTAAAAATCCAATATAGGGTGTAATAAACGAAATATATTATATAAGAGAATAATTTTCTTATGTAAGAATGAAATATATTAAAACAAAGACTCTCCGTATTATAGTAATATGGAGAGTCTTTGTTTTTCTTGCAATAGTTATAACTAAGTAATATATCGTAATTAGTTTCATTAAAATACAATAAAGTACCTATAATTAATTTTATTAAAATACAATAGAGTAAGTAGAATTAGAAATTAAAATTAATTAAAATTAATTAAAATTAAGCAAAATCTACATAGCCATATTTATCAGAAATCAAGATTCCCTTATTAAAAATCAAGATTTCCTGGTGTGCGTGGGAATGCAATAACATCTCTAATATTTGTAATGCCAGTTACAAGCATAATAAGGCGCTCAAAACCCATACCAAAGCCTGCATGTGGCGCTGTTCCAAAGCGTCTACTATCTATATACCACCAGTATTCTTCTTCAGAAAGTTTCAAATCTTTCATATTTGCTAAGAGCATTTCATAACGTTCTTCTCGTGCAGAACCACCAATAAGCTCACCTATTCGTGGAACAAGAATATCCATTGCAGCAACTGTCTTTCCATCTGCATTTGCTCGCATGTAAAAAGGTTTTAAACTTTTAGGATAATCATAAATAATTACAGGGCTTTTAAAATACTCATCTGTAAAAAATCGCTCATGTTCTGTTTGTAAATCGTTGCCCCATGCGACTGGGAACTCAAATTTTTTATTACTTTTTATTAAAATATCCACAGCATCTGTGTACGATATACGTGCATATTCTTTTGTTAAAAGAGTATGCAAATCTTCTGTTAAATTTTTATCCACAAACTGCGCAAATAAGTTCAAATCATCTGCGTTTTTTTCTTGTACTGTGCGTATGCAAAAGCTTATAAGCTCTTGTCCAAGTTGCATAATATCATCTAGTCCTGCAAAAGCCATTTCTGGCTCAATCATCCAAAATTCTGCAGCATGTCGTGGTGTATTTGAATTTTCAGCCCTAAAAGTTGGACCAAAAGTATACACATCACCAAGAGATAGTGCGAACATTTCTGCTGAAAGTTGCCCAGAAACAGTAAGGCTTGCAGGTTTTCCAAAGAAATCTTTGCTAGTGCCGTCTTTTTTTTGCGTAGCTACCGTTTTTTGCGTAGCTACTGTGAACATTTCTCCTGCACCTTCGCAGTCTGAGCCTGTTAAAATAGGTGTATGTACATAGAAAAATTCTTTTTCTGCAAAAAAATTATGCACTGCTTGGGCAAGTGTTGAGCGGATACGAAAGAGCGCTCCGTATTTATTTGTACGAGGACGAAGATGTGCTATGGTGCGCAAAAATTCATCAGAATGCCGTTTCTTTTGCAGAGGGAAAATACTTGCGTCTGCTTCGCCTAAGAGTATAATTTTCTCAGCTTTAAGCTCCCATTTTTGCCCCTGCCCAATGGATTCTGTAACAATACCCTCTACAGAGATGCTCGAGCCTGTAGTAAGTTCTGAAAGAGTCTCTTGAAACTGGTCTGTATGGGTGATAATAATCTGTAAATTTTCTAAGCAAGAGCCATCATTTAATTCAATAAAAGAAAATTCTTTACTGGCACGAATAGTTCGTATCCAACCTTGAACAAGAACAGAACTAGCTGCGGTTTCTGCCTGAAGTAGGTGTTTGATTTTTGTTCGTTTCATAGTTTTAGTCCTTATACAAAATATTCTTATAAAGAAATAATAAAGGCATTCTTAAAAAAAAGCTTTGCACTTGCTATATTCCTTTAGTAAACTAAATTTGAGCAATTTAAAAGATATAAAAATATGAAATGAAAGAATATAAGAGGAAAATATGGGACTTTTTTCTAAATTTACTAAGAAAAAAAAATCTTTAAAAGAAAATACAGCACAGAATGTATTATCAGCTGAAAATAGAGCTATATATGAAAATATATTATCAGCAGAAAAAAAACAAGAGTTGACCTTAGCTCTTCGTGCGGTAGAACCTCGGTTATCTAATTGGTTACCTCTTGTTTTAGAGGGCATAGATAAAAAAGGCGATATCTTAAATGCGCATCTTTTATTTCTACTCACAGCGCTAGAAATGCAGAAAAATGAGCAGGAAGAATTTTTAATAAGTTTTAATGACTGGCTTCTTGATATGGGCTATGAAAAAATGACAGATTTTCGCTCAGAACTGCAATACCGTCTAGCTTTAGCCTTAGGTGTTGAAGATGAAGAAGATGAGCAAGACAGATTATTTTCGCAGTTATCGAAAGGTTTAGAAAAAACAAAAGAGCAGATATCGTTTCGTATACAGGGGCTTGTTGCGAGTAAAGGTAGTTTAGATGAGAGCTTTTGGGAAGAATTAGAAGAAATATTTATCATGGCAGATATAGGTTATGAGACCGCCATGAAGCTTGTGAAACAGTTAAAATATCGAGCGCAGAAAAATAATATAGATTCTTCTGAGCAGTTTACAAAACTCTTTCAAGAAGAGTTACAAGAGATATTTGCAAGAGAGCGTAGAATAACAAGTTTTATAGCTCCAGAAGTATGTTTAATGATTGGTGTAAACGGAGCAGGGAAAACAACAACCATAGCAAAATTAGCCTATAGAGCAAAACAAGAGGGTAAAAAAGTACTCATAGCAGCAGGTGATACCTTTAGAGCCGCAGCCATAGAGCAATTAGGCACATGGGCAAAATCCATAGACTGTGGCTTTTTTGCAAAAGAAGCAGGTGCAGATCCAGCAGCAGTGGCATTTGAAGCCATGGATTTAGCATGTAAAGAAGGGTACGATCTTTTACTTTTTGATACAGCAGGCAGACTACAAACACAAACAAATTTAATGGAAGAACTAAAAAAGATTAAAAAAGT
>CAMQUX010000031.1 GCA_947037905.1 uncultured Desulfovibrionaceae bacterium
AATAGCACTTGCAGGAAATATCCCATTAGGGGCAATTAAATACTTACCGCTACTCGCACAAAATGCTCCAAAAGCAAATAATAGTTTTTGGGTTATAACTTACTGCCGAGTAAATTATGTTTATGCACAGAGTTTTTCTGCTCTTGATAAAACCCCTTTAACTGAAGTTGCGGTTTATGCGTTAGAAGAACTTACAGAACTTATTGATAAAGACGCTCTTTTATTTGGTTCTGGAATAGTAAAAAACGCAGCTTTTTTTGAGAAAACCACGCAAAAAAAATCTTGGCAGATACTCCCACCGCACTACAACGACCCAAGCGAGAAAGGGCTTTTAGACTGTGCTAAAAAATGCGAATATTCTTTTGATCAGCTTTTACCCTACTACCTACGCCCAGCAGATGCCGAAGAAAACCTTGAATACATTGCAAAACTACGTGGAATAGAGTTTGAGGAAGCACAGATACTTTTAAAATCAGCCTATGAAAATTTATAATATTTATAGATACTTATAATATGAGAACTATAAATTTATTCACTTTTGATTGCTAACTTTTCTTAATTCCTCATTCCTCATTCCTAATTCCTCATTCTTAATTCCCACTTATTAATTCTACTATTTTTATTTTTTTATTTTTCTTCATTTATATCCTTTCCTCACTCTTTTCTTCTATATTTTAATTCTATTTTTTAATTTCTTTTTCTTTAACCTTTATAGCGTCACTTCTCCCACCTATTTTCCTGTTTTTTTCAAAATATATCTTTAATAAATATAAATAGTTATACTTATATTTTTCTTTTGCAAATATCTATCTGCAAAAACCTCATATAATTCTCTTGTTCTTTCTTCTTTTTACAGATAGTTATAATGCTTATGCGGATATATTTTATCTGCATAGTACATTAAGGTGCCTTGTTGAAAGGATAATTGGGAAGTTTGGTGCAAATCCAACACTGGCCCGCAGCCGTAAAAGATGCCAACCTGTCATACCACTGTAGCTCGCTATGGGAAGGGACTAGGAAGATTAAATCTTGAGTCGGAAAACCAGCCTTGTATGTATATAGACTAGAAGTTTCGTGGCGAAACTTTAGCTTCTTCCTTTTAAAGGTAGTTGCAATCGCCTAGCGTCTGTTTAACCCTTTACAAAGGACTATTTATGAAAACTATTCATGTTTGCTCTCTCACGTCTTATCAAAAAAAGCTCTATTCCCTCTTTCTTGCCTGCACACTTCTTGCAAGTGTCACAAGTCCTTTAGCTTACGCTGAAGAAGAAATGTACACTCTCCCAAGTATTACAGTAACCTCAACAGGTGAAAAATCTGAAATCGCAAAAGTTCCTGCTAATGTACAAATTATCACAGAAGGTGAAATTAAAAGAACAAATGCAAAGAATTTAGGCGAACTCTTAGAAAAAACTACAACTTTCCATTTTATTAAATACCCAAACGGAAACACAGATATTTATATGCGTGGTTATAAGACCGGCTCCCAGTCTGGATCTGATATTGGGGACGGAGTACTTGTACTTATAGATGGAAGGCGTACAGCAACAGGTAATTTAAGTGTATTTCCTGTTGGGAACGTAGAGCGTGTTGAAATTGTGCGTGGCCCTTCCTCTGTTCTTTATGGCGGTAATGCTATGGGTGGTGTAATTAATATCATCAGCAAAAAAGGGACTGGAGAACTTAAAGGTTCTGCAGGACTCAGTATTGGTATGGATAGAACCAATAATATTAATAAAAGCACCGCTGATTTTGATATTTCTGGAGCAAGCCCTGATAATAAATTCGGCTACGCTGTTGCAATAGACACCGCAACTGGTGGCGATTATGCAGTAGGAAGTACAGCGGATAACGGAGCTTTTAATAATAAAACCTACAAAAATACTGGCTATCACAATACTGCCTTAAGTGGTAATTTCACACTAAATCCAGCTGATGACCAATCCATCACAGCTTTTTTAAGTTACTATACCGCACCTGATGGTGGTAGCCCTAACTCTTTTCCAGGATCTGCAGGTGCCTCTAACAACTATGATTACGGTAATATTGCCTTAAATTATACTGGTAAAATTGCTAATTATTCAACACTAGCAGTAGATACTTATTTTATTCAAAATAGTTATATGTATCAAACTACTGGAACCTATGGTGGAGAATCTTTTTATGCAGGGCAACATTTTGGTGGTAAAATTCAAGCAACAAACCCAATTCCGTACGCTGGGAATATCATAGTTGGTGCTGAATATGCACTAGGTAGCCTTACAAATGATAATTTTGATGCAACTGGTGCCACAAAATCACCTTATTTTTTAGCGACAGAAACACACACTATAGGTGTTTTCGCACAACATAACCTCCCAATACTTGATGTACTCAATATTAGCTACGGTGCACGCTATGATCAATATATTATGGCAACTGAAGATGAAAATTCTTCCACTGTCACAGCAACAGCCGCATCTCGAAATTTTGGAGCGCTAAGTTGGCGTGCAGGTGTAGCTTACACTCCTCTTTCTTGGTTAACAGTGCGTGCTAATGCAGGGAGCGCTTATACGCCCCCTACCACAATGGAACTTGTAGGAAATTATACATCATCTGGAACAACTTATATTGCGAACGCAGATTTAGGAGCTGAAAAAAGCTTAACGTATGAGGGTGGAGTTCGTATTGATAAATTTGGTTTTCTTGTGGATCTGAATTATTTCTATACAAATTATTTTGATAAAATTGTAGCTGTAAGCACTGCTGCAAATACAATGCAGGCACAAAATCTAGATAGACAAAATGTTGCAGGGTTTGAATTTGCTGCAAAATATCGCATATCTTTGCCTGTAAACGAAAATAATCTCTTCATAATGCCGTATGTTTCTGCAGATATTTATACTTTAAGAGAATCTATTGATGAGAAAAAAAATCTCACCACTGATAGTTTATATATTCCACCATTTGTTATTCTAGCAGGTTTTAACATAGCTTATGGCATGGTTGACTTAGACCTTAACGTGCGCTTTAATGGCGAAAGAGATGAAGTAATTTACCCAGCTCCTAGTTATGCTGCTACTCCTATCACATTAGAAGGAACTGCCATAGTAAACGCACAAGTAACAGTGCGACCAACTGAAGCCTTAGAAGTGTTTTTAGCTGGATCAAACTTAACAAATGAGTACTACACTTATAAAGATGGCTACCCTTTAGAAGGTATAGCAGGTACTTTAGGTGTTCGTTATTCTTTCTAAATAGTTAAAGGATAATAAAAGGATTTAAAATGAAAAAAATAATACGCATTTCTTGCCTAAGCTTTTTACTAATTCTTATTAGTTTCCCTTGCTTTGCAGAAATGCGTATTGTTTCTTTAGCTCCTAGTATTACAGAGCTTGTATTTTCCTTAGGAAAAGGAAAAAATATTGTAGGCACGACTCTTTATAGTAACTATCCAGAGGAAGCTTTAAAAATTCCAAGCATTGGAAGCTACGCAAAGCCAAATATAGAAAAAATTATTAGCTTACGCCCGACCCTTGTTTTTGCTATAAAAGATGGAACACCCTTAGTGCTTGTAAAAAAATTACAAGAGCTAAATATTAAGGTCGTCGCCATTAATCCAATTTCTGTTGATGAACTAAAAAAAGCCATACTCATACTTGGAAAAGCGCTGAACACACAAGAGCTTGCGCAAAAGAAAATAAATGAATTTAACTCTGCGCTTAAAAAAATACAGGCACATATCCCAAAGGATACAAAAAAAGTACGAGTTCTAAACGTTATACAAATAGCACCATTTGTAACAGTTGGAAGAAATACTTTTATGAATAATATTATTGAACTTGCTGGTGCTGAAAATGTTATCACCGCCAATGGCTACCCTCGTATTTCCCCTGAAAAAATACTTGAACTCAAACCTGATTTCATCTTTATTCAAGATATGGAAAACAATTACGATATGAAAGAAATCTTTCTTAAAAAATATTCATATCTGAGTATTTTAAAAGCCCAAATAATTACCATCAATCCAAATATATACAATCGCCCAACCATGCGAATTATTTTAGCTATTGCTGATTTACAAATGCATATTTTTAAAATACCAAAAAGTAAATCGTAAATTCTAATATCCTTAATTTCTGATAATTTCAGTTTCTAATACCATTAGTTTCTGCATATACTTAAAAATATTTTCTTTAAGTTTTTGTAAGGTGGATATTTATCACTATAATTAGTATAAGTATTTGTGCTAGTTATATATTCATTATTTTAACAATAGATATTTTAAAATTTAACGATTAAATACTATTATGTATTTTTGAACTAATAGTATTTATTATTTATAAGTATATTTTTCAAAATAAAGATTAACTATCTAGAAAATAAAGGGTTTTATATGTTTCGTTCTCTCTTAAAAATAGGCATTTTTGGCATCTTATTCTGCTCTATAGCCATGTTTTTAGGACTCTTTTTAGATGTAGATAATCAAACAATTTCTGAAACAATCAATCTACTTAAACAAAGAGATATGCTCACTGAAACTATCATCTACCAAATTCGTCTGCCACGTGTGCTTCTGGCACTGCTTGTTGGCGCATCTCTTTCTGTCGGTGGTGCTACATTTCAGGCCGTATTTAAAAATCCACTTGCTGAACCATATATTTTAGGTATCTCAGGTGGTGCTTCTGTTGGAATGATACTTGGTATCCTTATGGGATTATCTCCATTATATTTAGATATTTACGCTTTTATTGGTAGTATCGTAACCTTACTGCTTATTCTGAGTTTAGGAAAATGGCGATACAATATGGAATCACTCCTTTTAACAGGTGTGATGATTAGCGCATTTTCTTCTGCGCTCATTCTTTTTCTCATGAGCCTAAGTGATGCGAACCAGCTTTTTTCCATCATGTATTGGTTTATGGGAGACCTTTCTTCTGCTAGTATGCAAGATATTAAACTCCTCGCATGTTTTATTCTCCCAATTTGTCTTATTGTTTGGCTACTTGGCTATAAGATGAATATTCTTTTACTTGGGAACGATCTCGCAAAAAACTCTGGTATTTCACCCACAAGACTTGCAATTTTTCTTTTGACCATAATATCAATTACTGTTGCAGTTACTGTTACAACTGTTGGCGCTATTGGATTTGTTGGACTTGTTGTTCCACAAGCACTACGAAGAATTTTTGGAGCTGATCACCGCAAATTAATTCCTGCTTGTACCTTGTTTGGAGCAGCCTATCTTGCTTTTTGCGATGTGCTTTCTCGCTCTATTCCTATATATGGAGAACTGCCAACTGGTGTAATTACGGGGCTTATTGGCGCACCTTTCTTTATAGTACTATTGAGGAAAAAAATATGACAAACATTTGCTATAACCTTAATAGAATATGCCTCGCGTACGGAAAAAATCGTATACTTAACGATATATCTGTTTCTTTGCCACAAGAAAAATTCACAGCTATTGTTGGAGAAAATGGATCGGGCAAATCAACTCTCTTGCAAATACTTCTTAACCAGCTAAAAGCAAGCACCGGTGATATTAACTTTTACGAAAAAGATTTATCGCTCTGGAATAGAAAAAAACTTGCACAGCAAATTGCGTATGTTCCGCAAAATTTTCCGCGAGATATTCAATTATCTGTAGAAGAGATTGTCTCCTTTGGGCGCACTCCTTGGAATAATGCTTTCGGATTTCTCTCAAGTAAAGACAAAGAAATTATTCATGTTGCGCTTGAAAAAACAGGGCTTATAAAACTCAAAAATAAAAAGCTCACTGAGCTTTCTGGCGGAGAGGCACAGCGTGTTTTTATAGCCCGTGCTCTTGCTCAAACTCCTTGCGTTCTGCTTCTTGATGAGCCTACGGCGCAGCTTGATTATAAGCACCAAGCAATGCTTATGCATATTCTTTTACAAGAGCTAGAAAAAAAAACCACTGTTGTTATGGTTTCTCATGATATTAATCTCATGGCACAATATGCGGACTATATTCTTTTACTCAAAAAAGGAAATATTCTCGATTTTGGTGAGCCTCAAAAAATACTTTCTAAAGAAAAATTAAAAGAGCTCTATGACTGCGATTTTACTATTAAAGAGCAACAGCTTTCGCCAATTATTCTTCCTCTTTAAGTATAAAAAAATCCCTGTAAACAAGGATTTTTAATATAAGAATTTTGAAATCTTTACAATTTTAATTATTTAACTCTTTTCACATAAACATAATTCATGTTTTTACTTCTATTGCCTTTCCTATAAAATATCCATGCGAAGATTCCAAAAACAATATTAAGTGCAGTAACAAGAATTTTATTCTTAGATGCATAAAAACTCTCCAGAGATTCTGAAACTACAGGCTCTAAAGAGAAAAAGTCCACTATTAGTCCTAAACTAAAGGCAGAAAAAATAGCTCCTAAAAAAAATAATAATGATATCTTTCGAGCAATTTTAAGACCATAATGCTTCTTATATAAAAAATACATAGGATATGTTATAAGGCTAGCACTTAAAAAGCCCATAACCCCTTCAACTGGAACTCCGTTCCACCAAAGGACTGAGGCTGTTACCATACTCCCTAAAGTACAACTAAGTGCTAACATGCCAAGAAGTACCCCCACAAGTGCATTGCCAAAAATTCCGCCAATACTCCACCCTGTAGTTACAGTAAAAATACTCGCCCAAAAACTCTTTGGAATAAGAACAGCTAGTATAGATGCAATTATTATCCCTAAAAGTATATCATTTTTCGCAAATAATATAGCATCATGAAAATATCCATACATTCTTTCTTTTCTATCAAAATTTTGTATTGTATCTGTATTTTTTTTGCTTAGGACTATTTTTTCGTTAAATTTTATAGCTATAAGCAATATACTCATAAAGAAAATGAATAAAATCCCCATTATTAGTTGAAAAATAACTGCATCTTTTCCTATTAAAACATACACTCCTGCTAGTACTGCAATACTTAAACTTGTTGTTGCTATTAAATAGGTAAAAATATTTCTAAAACTATATCCTGAGTCGTAAAAAAATCTACTCCGATCGGTCATTATATAACCACATATTGGTGAAAAAATACTACTTACAATTATACCTATGGTACTTTTCTTTTCGCTCATTATTTGCGAATCTTCAGATTCTCTCTTAAAAGAACGAATCCAAGCTGATACTATAAAAGCAAAAATTATAATCCAAAAAATATTCCATGCAAAAAGAAAAAAAGTTTCAGCTATCTCGATTATGAACATGATCTACCCCTTTTTTCTTTTGTATACATCGCACATGAAAAAAAGATATTAGAATTTTTAATTTATAATGTACCCCTTTCATTTTATCATACGCATAAAAAAAGGTGAGTAGTACTACTACTCACCTTTTCATTTCTATTATCCATTATTAACCACTTACATCATTATTATTTTATAAGCTACAGTTTATAAAACGTAGATACAAAACTTATCTATTTTGCATAAACTGTTTACTTTATAATAATTACACAGACTATAACAATTATCTCATTTTATACAAACTAGCTACTTTATAAGATTTCCGCCTATCTAGTATTTTGTTCTAAAGAGATTTTTTGATATCTGCTATGAGCTCATCAACCGCTTCTTTTGGTGTATCAAATGAAAACATTAAACGCACGATGTGTCTTTTTGCTTCCCATTCGCAGAAATAATATTTTTTGCGAAGTTCAGTAAGAGTTTTTTCTGGAAACATAACAAACAAACCATTTGCTTCTACTTTGTACGCAAAAGAAATTTCTTTTATTTCTTCTAATTGCTTCGTACAATATGCCGCCATAGCGTTTGCATGCTGTGCATTTTTTAACCACATATCATTTTCTAAATATGCTACAAACTGTGATGATAAAAAACGCATTTTAGAATATAAATGCAGACACTGTTTACGCATCGCTAAAAAATTTCTGCACAGTTTTGTATCGAAAAAGACTATTGCCTCACCAAACATAAGTCCATTTTTAGTGCCGCCAAAAGAAAGCACATCGACGCCTGCATCGCGTGTAATATCACAAATATCACATTTAAGTGCTGCCACTGCGTTTGATAATCTTGCACCGTCCATATGTACTAAAAGATTATTATCGTGCGCTACTTTGCAGATATCTTTTAGCTCTTGCACAGTGTAGAGAGTGCCAACTTCAGTTGTTTGTGTGATTGACACTACTGCTGGCTGATTATGATGCTGTGTGCCTAGCACGTCTAAGTATTTAACTATATCTTTTGCTTGAATTTTACCGTTTTCAGTTGGAATTGGTGTTAGTCTGCAACCGATTGAGGCTTCAACTGCACCACTTTCTGTTGTAAGAATATGTGCCATTTCGCTACATAAAATAGAATTCCATGAATGCAGCATAGGATTTAAACCTATAACATTTGCAGCTGTTCCTGCGAGTACGAAAAAGACTTCTGCCTTATCACCAAAAAGTTTTGCAAATGCTGCTACGGCTTCTTTTGTATATTCATCACCACCGTATGGTTTTGTATAATCTCCATTCGCTTTAACTATGGCTTCTAAAATCTCTGGTGCGACACCGCTTGTATTATCACTTGCAAAAGTATAAATCATATCTTCCCCTAAAATATTGCTTTTTTATTTTTATACGTATTTTTTAGCATTTACGCAATATTTTTCTAGAGGCACTTTCACTTTAACTCTTTTTATAACAATACAGCTAAGCACATTTTCTTTTTACGGTTTTTCTGGAAAAACAAATTCTTCTGGGTTGCTTAAAAAAATCTCTTGCTGTGGTAAATCTCGTAAAGCTTTACGGTAATCTAGCCATACTTTTTTTTCTTCATCACTAAAAGGTGCATCAATTGCAACAGCAAAATCACTTTCTTTTAATAGAATATCTCGCTGTGATTTAATATCTTCCCTTAGTTCATCGTCTGTTTTTGCCGGTTCAACTGGCTCTAATGTAAAGTTAGCTGGTAATTCTCCCAGTTCTTTTATTTTTATGCTCTCAGTACCTACAAAGCCCTCTTTTCCTCTATGGTCTTCTATATTAGTCCATATTTGTGTTTCTTTACTAAATACTGACGCAAAACCTTCTTTGATAATAGGTGCTATTTCTGTTGTATTAGCATGTTTTATCTCGTTCCCAAAAGAATCAAACGCATCTTTTGAGCCTATGTATTCCTTTGTTTTAAAATCATAAAAATATATTTTTAAATTTTCTTTTTTCATTATATTAACTCCTGTACTGGTACGTATTTTCCTAAATATAAGATTATATGTTGAGCAATATTATTCCCTCTAGTTTCTGTTGGGTGAGTTTTTGCAACTAGTGAAGAATTAAGTGTTAGCATATAAAAATTAGACTTGTTAGTACCGGGTGCGCGGTAAGTGTGACCATTATAGCTAGATTGAAGTGCCCCGCTACAAGAAGGTAGATACGCACCATACATTCCATAGTTCCCTGTAATTATTTGCATTGCATCCTCTTGTACACTGCCAAATTCACGCCCACTATCGATAATTTGTCCCTCTGTAAAGGCTCTAATAAACCGCCCTCCAAGTTCTGGTACATACACGCCTGTAAGGTCTTCGTTATACATATAAACACCTAGATATTCAGCTCGAATGAGTCCTGTTTCATCATATACAAGACTAGCTAAATTTCCGTTATCGAGCTTTGTTTGTAACTCTGGATAGTTTATAAGAGCTATAAGCCGCCCATCTGCGGGCACAAAACTTTGATGATTTGTTATTTTATCTCCAAAATCAATATTGCCTACTCGAGACAGACGAAAATCTTCTGATGCGGTTAAATCTACTACTAAATTACTAGCAATTTCGGCGTTTATAGTTTTGATTTCTTCTTTTGAATACACATCAAAATGCTCTCTCATATCTTCAACTGTAGTCTTTCCTGTGCCACCATGATTAACGCCTAAAACCCCTGCGGATATTTCTGCTGCGTCCACATAAATTTGTTCAGTATCAAGCATTTTAATACTTTTAGCGTCAATTTTAACAATACCAAGAGTTGTCTCAGTTGCAGTTCCTAAATTTGCTAAATCTTCTGCTCTACTTGCCTCAAATTCTGCTCTATCTGCTTCTTTGCTCGAAAAAGTAGCTCGTTCGTCTGATTTAGTTGCTTCTTTTTTAGAATCTGCTAAATACTGATAACTTAAAGTTTTATTTGTTAGAACTTCATCTCTGCTCGAAAAAAAACTGTCTCTTAGTTCAGTTGAACTTATTTTATCTGAGAGTCTTACTTGAACGGAGCGGTCTATTTCCTCTCTTAATTCCTGACACTGCATGGTGAGGCTGTCTAATGCGCCCTCTATTAAATCTTGATAGAGT
>CAMQUX010000032.1 GCA_947037905.1 uncultured Desulfovibrionaceae bacterium
ATGTAAAAAAATAAATAAGTAATCTGTAAAAAAAATAAAATATAAAAAATTATAATTTATCGAGATATTGCATAATAGCCTCAGCTGATTTTTTCGCAAACTCAGCTGCTTCTACTACTGTTTTGGCACCTGTTACGGCGTCACCTGATGCGAACACGCCGGTTCTTGAAGTTCTTCCTTCTATGTCTGTGATGATGAGTCCTGTGTTTCCGACTTTGATATCTTTTGTGTTAGCTGTAACATTTGAATGAGGAATTTGGCTAACGGCGATAAATATGGTATCGCACTCGAAAAGTTCTTGTATATCATCGTGAACGATGAGTTCTTTAGTGCCATCTTCTTTTAGTATGTATTCTGTTGGATTGTACATTATACCATCATCTGTTAGGGCGGTTGGGCTTTTAAAAAATTCGAAATTTACGCCTTCTATTTTAGCATAATCAATTTCAAATTGAGTGGCGGTCATTTCATCTTCGCCACGTCTGTATAAGACTGAGACACTTTTTGCACCTTTTCTAAGCGCTGTTCGTGCTACGTCCATAGCAACGTTTCCTGCGCCAATAACTGCAACTCTTTTTCCTAGTTGGTATGCGCTTGGATTTTTGAGGTAATTTATTGCGTAGTGCACGTGTCCGAGGCTTTCTCCTGGAACACGTAATGGGCGAGGGCTCCAGACACCTGTTCCTATAAACACGGCATTATAGCCATCATCAAAGAGTGTATCTACTGATAGAATGGGTCCAAAGGTGATATTTGGTCTAATTTTAACTCCGAGCTGTATGAGCATCTCGGTCATTTTTTCAAGAATATCTTTTGGTAGTCTAAATTCAGGTATACCGTAGCGCATAACGCCACCGATGAGGTCTTGGGATTCAAATATAGTAACTTTATATCCTGCAAGTGCGAGAATAAATGCGACAGTTATGCCAGCAGGACCTGAGCCGATAACGGCAACCCTGTGGTTTTTTTTAGGCGAGGTATTTTCTGTTATGCAGAGTTGTTCCATGTAGTAGGAGGAGATGAACTGTTCTATATTACTCCACTGTATGGGATTATTTTTTTTAGCGAGAATACAGTGTCCTTCGCAAAATTTTTCATGCGGGCAGATGAAAGAGCAGACAACTGATAGGGGGTTATTTAAAAAGAGCATTTCGCCAGCATCTTTAATTGCACCATCTAGGAGCATTGCAATGGCAGTTGGAATGCTTGTGTTGATTGGACAGCCTTTTACGCAGAGAGGATTTTTGCATTGCAGACAACGTTTTGCTTCTTCAATAATGTGTTTAGCCATAGAAAGATATTCCTTTTAGTTTATTTATACTTAAGTTAGTTTTTGCCCACTGGTCATTTCTTGTCCTGTGAGGCTTGTGCTATACCCTGATTGCTCTTCTATAAGTGCCTTAAAAGTATCTGATTGTATAGTTTTAAGAAGTGCTATGATACGATTATCTTGCATGTGTTCTTCTGGAATAAGCAGATCGTATCGTTCCTGCGCAAGTGGAATAAAATCAAGCTCAAGTGCGTTTGCTGCTGTGTAAATACCAAGAGCACAATCCACAGTGTTTGTGCAAACATTAACAGCTACCGCCATGTGTGTAAATTCTTCTTGCTCGTAACCGCTTATATCAGCCGGATTTATATTTTCTTTTTTCAGTTTATCATCGAGCAGTATTCTTGTACCAGAGCCTTGCTGTCTGTTAAGAAAGCGAACATCTTCTCTAGTGAGGTCTTGAAAACTAAGTATATTTTTAGGATTATTTTTTTGCACAATAAGTCCTTGCTCTCTTATAACGAGATTAAAGACACGAATTTTTCTATTTGGCAGATATTGCTCAATGAACGGGAAATTAAAATCTTGAGTTTTTGCATCAAAAAGATGCGCACCAGCAAAGAGGGCAGCTGAGTTTTTCAGTGCTGCAAGCCCTGACATGCTGCCAACATGTTGTGATATAAGTTGTAGTGGTATATTTTGTCCCATGAGCTCATTTGCGAGAATATCGAGCGAGTTATCGTGACTACCAATGTGTATGAGTACGTTATCGAGATCTTTTTTCGGCACGAGTAGTCTTGCTGTAATTTCTTCATGCAGTGCGATACCCTCACAATTTGTGGGGATATGAGCAATACCTTGAGCTTTTGTGAGAGTAGTAATCATTCCAGCCCCACGTGCGAGTGGAGTTGCAACGTATTTATTATTAACTTTTCCAATAGCTAGGCGCAGTACTTCTGTTAGCCCGAGTTTTGAAGGAGTTTTTTTAGAAAGAATAACAGGTATTTCTACTTTTTCTAACGAACTTTTGCTACTTAGCCAGTCTATAATTGGGCGAAGTATTTCCTCGAAACAGACAATAGCACTAACAGGATAGCCAGGGGCACCGATGAGAATTTTATTATTAACATGTGCGATGAGAGTTGGTTTTCCTGGCATTATTTGTATACCGTGGCAAAGTAGCGTTGCTTTAGCCTCAAAAATACTTTTTGTAAAATCTTTACTGCCAGCAGATGAACCAGCGCCGACTATGATAATATGTGCTGTAGAATTTATTGCTTTTTCTAAATTTTCTTCAAGGAGCTTTTTGTTATCTTTTACAGGTTTTTGCCAAGTTGCGGTTGCGCCATAGGTTTGTACATAGCTTGCACAAATTTGTGAATTAGCATCAATAACTTCACCTGGCTCTGGAGAGGGTTCTTCTAAAAAATCAAGCACCTCATCACCAGTTGGCATGAAATGCACACGAATTTTTTCAAAAACTTCTATATGGTAGATGCCTGCAGAGAGCAGTGCGCCGATATCATATGGTTTTAAAAGATGATTTTGTGGGAGCAGTAATTCTGTTGCGACAATATCTTCACCAATTTTACGCACATGGTTCCACGGAAAAATTGGATCGTCAATGCTCACAGTTTCTTCATCAATTTTATTAACATGCTCTATCATAATAACCGCATTACAACCTGCTGGTAATACATTTCCAGTATTAACCCAGTGAAATTTATCTGCAGTAAGAATGAGCGGATCCATTTCTGTTGCAGTAAAGGTATCCTCTGCAAAAACAGCAATTCCGTCCATAGCGGACGCATGAAAAGTGGGAGAGGAACAACGAGCGTAAATAGCTTTTGCTGTAACTCTATCAAGAGCAAGATGAACAGGCACAGTTTCAGTTTGAACAAGAGTTTGCTTATCTATAGCACTTATCACAAGCGCAACAGCCTCTTTTGGTGGAATTGTACTCAGATAAATATTTCTTTGTTCTGTGCTCATGTTCGTTTCTTCCTGCTGTATTTTTAAAAGCTCTGTTCTATTTTATTATTCTATTTTATATTATTCTATCCTGTGTTAGGTTAAAATACTAAGAATATAAATCTATTCTTTTATAAACCAGTATAGCTGTCTATAAACTAAATTCACCATCTATAGAACAAACTCCCGACTTTAAACTAAACGCCGACTTTAAACTAAACGCCGACTTTAAATTAAACTCGTACTATAAAACAAACTCGCCATCTTTATATATAAGGATAGCCTCTTTATTTTTAAGATGCGCAGTAACAGTTTTTTCTTCCGTATTCACAAGATCCCAGTGCAGCGCAGAGGAGTTGAATCCGAGCTGTTCTTTTTTTTCTTTAGTGAGTTCTTTTTGGTCGCCTGAATAGGTATCAGCGTATGATGCACCAACAGCAACGTGGCAGTTTCCAAAATTTCCGCCAAAATTTTCATCAAAGAGCGTGTTTGCCATAAATATATTTATTTTTGAGAATTTTTTATCAGTTAAAGAAAACTCGCCAAGTCTTGCAGCTCCCTCGTCCATAAGTAGCTGATTTTTTACAAACGCCTCGCCAGTTTTTGCAGATATTTCTGTAGCAACGCCATTTTTAAATACAAGTCGAATACCTTCAACATAGTTTCCAGAGCGAAAAGATGGCTGGTCTGCGTAATAGACACCTTCTGTGTATTTGTAATCAGGCGAGAGGAGAAGTTCAAAACTTGGGATATTATGCCCAGATATTCCAATCCATTGGCGTTTTTCGCCTCTGTATACTTTTAAATCGGTGGTGGCTGACTGAATGTGGAAAAAATCAACATCGAGCGAGTTAAGATAATCTTTAACAGTGGCTGCTTTATTAAATATATCTTCCCAGCATGCTATGGGATCATCTTCATTTAGGAAACAAGCATTTTTAATTTGCTCTGCATATTCTTCTAAAGAAATATTTGCAGAATCAGCAAGAGCCTGTGTTGGGTACATGCAAAGAGTCCAAGCAAAATCTGCATCTTGTTCTCTTTTTTCCATAATATCACGCAAGCATTTTCTTGCGATGGAAGTTATTGCCATTTGATTTGGGTTAATGCCTGAAAGATGTGTGAGGGATTCTGGAGCTATAAGAGATATAAGTCCGTTTAAATTTCCTTGTGTTTCTCTTTCACCGTTATGGATATACTCTAGTTGATCTTTAGACGCTTGCCCATAAAAGCTCACTTCCATAGCAGGCGATAAGGTCGCACGAGGGATAGGATTTAATCCTTTTTTTACAAGTAAATCAAAAACCACCTCAGCAAGTGGTAGTGCTAACATATCGTACCGCAGGAGGATAGAATCCCCTTTTTTATAAGGAACAGGGCGAGCTTTTTCTAAGCCCCACCAGAGGGTTTGCGCATATTTTTCTAGCTGATCTTGTGTGAACATATCCATATCTATATCCTTATTTTTTTATTTTTTTTAATATAACAGACGTGTTCAAAATGAACAAGTATAATGCTTTACCATAGAGAGTATTTAAAAGATAATAGTTTGTGTATAAATAGTATAATTGTATCTTGACAAGAGGCATATAGAACGCTATTTAGGGGATGAAGTGATTTCGTTTTGAGAACACTAAAATTAAATAGAATTTAAACATATTGGAGGCTACAATGGCTTATAGAGTAACAATCGATACTGATAAATGTACAGGCGACGGCGAATGTGTAGACGTATGTCCAGTTGAAGTTTATGAACTTCAAGATGGTAAAGCAGTAGCAATTAACGGCGAAGAATGCCTTGGTTGTGATTCTTGTGTAGAAGTTTGCGAACAAGACGCTATTGAAATCGAAGAATCATAGGATATTGTAAAATATTCTTATAAAATACGGGCGAAGTTACTTCGTCCGTATTTTTTTATGCATTGCCTCTATTTTTATTTCTCTTTCTATTAATCCATCTTTCTATTTTCTATTCCCATATATGTTCTATTTTAGAATAAAGTAGAATAAAGTAGAATAAGCAAAAGAAGTAGAATAAAGCAGAAGAAAATAAACAAAGTTATTGCTTCTAATAAAAGACTTCTATTTTTATGAAAAAATAAAACTATCCTTAGGAAGAAAGATATACACTAGCTTTTAGAAAAATATCTATTTAGGTAAGCTTTTTTTATAGTGTAAAACTGTTTTTTGTAGTACTAATTCTTAAGTAAGTAATATTGACGTATATTTTTAGTGTACTATATAAAAAGAGTTGTGTGAGGAGAAAATAATGGCTGTTGATTATGAAAAATATTTTAAACGCTACGAGCAGTTAGTGACACAAGCCGATGCTGCTTTTTCTACAATAAAAGAAAAATACAACGAAAATGTTCGTTGTGAAAAAGGCTGTAGCGATTGCTGCCATGCCCTATTTGATTTAACACTTGTTGAAGCCTTATACTTAAGCACTAACTTTCGAAAAGAAAAACAAGGGCTAGAAAAAGACGCTATACTTAACCGAGCAGATGCAGCGGACAGAGTTGCGTATAAATTAAAACGAGATATTTTTAGAGATAGCCAAAATGGCAGAAATCCTCAAGAAATAATGGAATTTGTTGCAAAAGCACGTATCCGTTGTCCTTTATTAGAAGAAAATGGCTCTTGTGCAATGTACGATAAACGTCCGATAACTTGCCGTCTTTACGGTGTGCCGACTGCTTTTGAAGGGCGTGCGCATACTTGCGGACAATCAGGCTTTCAAAGCGGAACAGCATACCCAACTGTGCATATAGATAAAATTCAAGATAGCTTATATTTAATGAGCCATGAGTTTGCAAGTGAGATAGAATCACAACTTGAATCTCTAGGTGAAGTTTTAGTGCCAGTATCCATGGCGCTTATGACAGACTATGATGATACGTATCTTGGAATACCAAGTGAGAAAGAAAGAAAAAGACAAGAAAAAGCACACGAGTTAATCGCTGCTGTTAAAGAAAAAGCAAGTGCCTGTGGCGATTGTAGCGATACAAGCGTTTGTGCGACTTGCCCATCTTCGCAGTCAATAGTGTTAGGTGGAGAAAAATAGTGGAAGAAAATCCAAAATCAGAAGAACCAAAAAAAGTAGAATATTTAAGACCTGAAGATTTTAAGCATACCAAAGAACAGCTCGAGGCTATGAAAAAAGATCTTTATGAAAGATTAAATGTGCGCCGTAGGAAATTTATTGATAGAATCGGTTATGCTAAATGGGATCCTTTTCAAGTACCTTTTGATCCAATTGATATCAGAAAAGACGAGACAGGGCGTACGGCAAAAGAATTAAATGCTCTTTTTATGCAAAGTTTAGGGGATAATCCAAGTCCTGATTACGAACAAGCAGTGGCAGAATTTAATGTAATGCTTGTAATGAACAAAGAAAAAATACGCCCAGTTTTTGATTACTGCTTATGGTACGCAGAACATCTAAAACGCAATGGCATAGAGTTATAGAAGTATAGAATTATAAAAATTGTAAAAAATAGAAAAGATAGATAAGAAGGGAGTTGTTATGGCAGAATTTGATAATATTGAAGATTATATAACTGATTTAAAACAGAAACTTGCTCAAAATGATGGTTGTGGAAACACACATTATAATTTAGGCGTTGCGTATCTTTCTAAAAGAGAATTTATGCTCGCAGAAACATCTTTTTTAAGTGCTATAAGTAATTCTCCTCGTATGGCAGAAGGTTATGTTCAACTTGGTGGAATTTGTATGCACCGTGGCGATTTAGTTGGTTGTCTTAACTATAATAAAGAAGCTAGTCAAATACGTCCATTTTTTGCAGTGCCTTGGGGAAATATCGGCTTTGTGCAAATGCAACAAGGTGAGACAGAAAAAGCTATGAAATCGCTCAAGCGTGCATTAAAATATGATCCTAAATTTGTGCAAGCACTTGCAACAATGGGCAGTGCATATTTAGCCGCAGCGGACATCGAAGAAGCTCTTAAAGTTTTAAACAAAGCCGTAACAATTCAAGAAAACTTTGGTCCAGCTTGGAATAACTTAGCTCTGTGTTATGCAGAAACAGCTGAATGGGCAAAAGCAAAAGATTGTATAGAAAGAGCAGAAAAATCTGGCTTTGTGGTATCGGATGAACTGAAAGCAGAAATAGCAGAGAATATTTAGTTAGAATATACACAAACTTAAATAGTGCTTAGCTATCAAAAAATATCTTAGCTCTATTTTAGTTTGTGCTGTGTTCGTATACTATCATATCTTTTTATATTCTGATGTATCCTATGGAGATATGCTGTGTCTCAATATAGAAAAGTAAAAAAAGATTTAGAAGAAATGTTTTTACAAGCTCCTTGGCAGGATTGTTTTGCACGCTATTTTGCGTCAAATCAAAACCATGTTAAAGGAGCTTTGTTTTCTTTGCTCTTACATAAAGATGAGCTTGTACGCTGGCGAGCTGTTATAGCTTTTGGAATATTTGCAAAAGAACTAGCAAAGGCAAATATTGAAGATGCACGAGCGCTTCTTCGGCAATGCATGTGGCGCATGAACGAGGAATCTGGCAATTATGGGCTAGGAGTTCCAGAGAGCATGTCGCAAATTATAATCGCAGATGCTCGTTTAGCCAAAGAATTTGCATCAATTTTATGCTCGTACGTTTGCGATGATGAAAAAAGAGACGGCAATTATGTAGAGGATACTCTTCTTCGCAGGGGCGCATATTGGGGAGTTTTAACGCTTGCTAGGGATTACCCAAAAATTGTTGAAGGTTTTATAAATAATATAATAAGCGCATTAAAAGAAGATGATGCGTACATTCGTCTTTACGCCATAAGAATTTTAGCTGAGCTAAAAAAACAAGACATGCTTAAAAAACGAGATACGCTAAAGAGTTTAGATACGCAGAGTGTTGAGGATAGGCAAAGTGTTGAGGACAGACGAGAGCTGGTAGAGGCTCGGAAAATAGATGAGAGTCCGCTCACTATTTATGAAGATGATGCGTTAAAAACATGGACGATAGCGCAAGAGTTGGCTAATATGGGTAACGTTGGTGTGGAGTTGGTTTTATAAACATATTATTTAGAAAAAAGGAGTAATAAATGACGTATTGGCATATGCAATTGCATCCAGATAATAGAGCAGAATTTGATGAAGCTATGGTATGGAATATTTTATCTCAAACTAAAACAATTGGGATGTGGCATGAATGGGAAAATGATGGAGGCGCTCCAAGCAGATTTAAAGATACTATGAAAATTGGGGATGTAGTTCTTATTAGACCTAATCTTGTTCTTGTTCAAATTGTTAGTGATTGGTACCAAATTGAAGAAAGCCAAGTCAATAAAGACTTGGATTGGTATACATTGAGACGAGATATTCAAATTATATCTAGGAATTGTCCTGAGAATTCTAAGGGTTTCAATAAATCTATATTTAAACCTGCAACTTTATCTACTATTCAAGCAGTAGATAAAATGCCTTATAAATACATTGATAGCTGGTATAATAGATTATAAAAATAAGTATATATTTTATATCATGGAAATAGTATGTTGTAGGAATCTTCTTTAAAAAATAAAGAGCTGATAGTGGTAAGCTCTTTATTTTTTATTAAAAAGCCTGTATTTTGCATACCTATCATATAAATGATATTGACAAAAAACAAAAAAACTTATAACTTTGACTATTGTAAAAGAATATAGGCGTGTAGCTCAGGGGGAGAGCGTTTGCTTGACTTGCAAAGGGTCGGGGGTTCAAATCCCTCCACGCCTACCAAAAAAATGGTAGAGAATTTTGAAAAATAGCCGATAATTAAAATAGTCGATAAATTTTTAAAATAAAAATAATCGATAATGAAAATAGTCGGAAAAATCAAAAACTAAAGTATTTGATAAAATTGAAATTTATAATTAAAAACTAAAGATTAATAATTAAAAATAGATAATCAAAAAGTTCTAAAAATAGAAAATAAAATAATAGAATCAAGAGGGTGTTATGCAATTACACATTGCAGATCAAAATATAGAAATCACAGCAGAGAGCACTCTTTCTGATGCTTTCGCGCAAGTTCTTACAAAAAAACAATTAAAAGAACTTGTGGTTGCAAACGTAGATGGTACTTTGCTAGATTTATATACTCAAATATCAGCACTAGCAAAAGATTTTGTTAAAATTGAGCCAGTATATACAGGTTCCGAAGAAGGACTGTCAATTATTCGCCATTCAACAGCACATCTCATGGCAGAAGCTGTAAGGAATCTTTTCCCAACGGTAAAAGTGACTATAGGACCTGCTATAGAAAATGGCTTTTATTACGATTTCGATTACGAGCGTCCTTTTACTCCAGAAGATTTAGAACAAATAGAAAAAGAAATGCAACGCCTAATTGGCTCAAATAAAGAATTTTCCTGTGCTCGTATGTCTGCAAAAGATGCAAAAGAGCATTTTTTAGCAGAGGGCGAAGCGTATAAGGCTGAAATAATTGACGATTTAGGTGTCGATGAAGTTTCTATCTACACACAAGGTACTTTTAAAGACTTATGTCGTGGACCTCATGTTCCAAGAACAGGGCTAATTAAAGCGTTTAAAGTCTTATCAGTTGCAGGTGCGTACTGGCGAGGCGATGAAAATAATAAACAATTACAAAGAATATACGGCACAGCTTTTGCAGATTCAAAATCATTAGATAAATATCTAGCGAATTTAGAAGAAGCAAAAAAACGTGATCATAGAAAATTAGGCACACAGCTCGATTTATTTAGTTTTCAAGAAGAGGGCGGATCTGGCATGCCTTACTGGCATCCAAAAGGTGCGCTGCTTCGTACAATTTTAGAAGATTTTGTAACAAAAGAGCAGTTAAAACGTGGCTATGATCTTGTTCGCG
>CAMQUX010000033.1 GCA_947037905.1 uncultured Desulfovibrionaceae bacterium
TTTCGTATAGTCAAATATTCTAATTGTTATATGATGGTTTATCTCCCCAAAAAATAGGCATAAAAAACAATAAGAGCTTCGCCATTAGAATGTAAATTAATGACGAAGCTCTTATATAATATGATTATTATTAGTTTAGGCAAATACGATTGCTACGGAACAAATACGATTGTCATGTAAGAAGTATTATTAACGTATGGCGAATCTAATTAGGTAGAAAGGCCATAAGAATAATAGAATAAATATAGTTATGCGACAAATTGAGCATATTTTTTATTTATAATGCTCTTCTAAAAAATCAATACGTTCATGAAGTGAAAGCATTCTTATTTCTAAGTCTTTCTTATATTTATCTAAATCAAGACTAATACTTGCAACTCCAGTTTTCATAGCAGCTTCAACAACAGCAGATGCTACATTTTGCAGAATTCTTTTATCCACTGGTTTTGGAATAATATAATCTTTCCCAAAAGAAAGGCTCGAAACATTATACGCCTCACAAATTTCTTTAGGTACTTCTTTTTTTGCAAGCTCAGCAAGAGCAGTGGCAGCAGCCAGTTTCATTTCAATATTAATGGTTTTTGCTCTGCAATCTAACGCGCCCCTAAAAAGAAACGGAAAACATAAAACATTATTTATCTGGTTAGGAAAGTCCGAGCGCCCCGTGCCCATAATACAATCAGGACGAGCTTTTTTTGCAATATCGTAAGCAATTTCAGGATCAGGGTTTGCGCATGCAAATATAATTGGATCTTTTGCCATGCTGATGACCATATCTGCATTTATAGCATCTTTTTGAGAAAGTCCTAAAAACAAATCTGCACCTTTCATTGCATCTGCTAAAGACACATTTTCTTTTTGCATAAATTGCTCTTTAAGAGCGTTTAAATCTGTTCTTCCTTTATGTATAAGCCCTTTAGAATCAAACATGAAAATTTGCTCTTTGCTCGCGCCTAATATAAGAAATAATTTTGCACACGAAATAGCAGCAGCACCAGCACCTGAGATGATAATTTTTATATCTTCAATTTTCTTACCAGTAATTTCGAGCGAATTCATGGTGGCAGCAAGGGTTATAATCGCCGTTCCATGCTGATCATCATGAAAAACAGGAATATCAAGCTCTTTTATGAGCGTTTCTTCTATATAAAAACATTCAGGCGCTTTAATATCTTCAAGATTAATGCCCCCAAAAGTTGGTGATATCATTTTACAAAAATCTATGAGCTTATCAGGATCATTTTGCGCAACATTTATATCATACGCATCAATATCTGCAAAAACCTTAAAAAGAATCCCTTTTCCTTCCATAACAGGCTTACCCGCTAAAGGACCAATATTTCCAAGTCCAAGCACCGCTGTTCCGTTAGATATAACGCCCACAAGGTTTTGCTTATTTGTGTACAGCCATGCATCTTCAGGATTTTCTGCAATAGCATTACATGCAACCGCTACACCTGGCGAATATGCGAGGGTTAAATCTTTTTGTGTTTTACAAGGCTTACTTGGAAGTGTTTCAATTTTTCCACTTCTTTTTCCGTGATGGTATTCTAAAGCTTCTTCCTTCGTGAACATGGCATATCCTTTGTTTTGCTAAAAGTTATCTTGACAAGATTTCTAAATCTCTTAAATTGTAAATCCCTTAGGGCATTAGCTTGCTAAAAGATTTATCAAAAAATACTACTCTTTTTTATTTTAACTGGCAAGTTTGGAAAATATAAAGCAAGTTATTCTTAAACACAAATAAATATCTCAAAAAAGAAAAATTTATGAAAAACATAACAGTAATAATGGTCGGTGCGAAATATGCGGAAAATATAGGCTCAATGGTGCGAGTGTGCATGAACATGGGCGTATCAAAAGTTTCGCTAGTACTTCCTAAAGATTTCAATTTAGAAAAAGCCTACCCCCTCGCCACACACCACGGAAAGGACTTTTTAGAGCGCATAGAATTTTTTGATACTCTTAGTGATGCTTTGCAAGATTTCACCACTGCATACGCTGTAACGGCTCGTGTGGGTGGTTGGAGAAAAGGCTTCTTTTCTGCACGTGAGGCAGGGGAGAAAATAGCAAAAGAATCGAGCATGCTTCAGCAGGCAGATAAAGAGCGAGAAAAAATAGCAATAGTTTTTGGCGCAGAAGATAAAGGGCTGGAGAATAAGGACGTTTTTTTATGTGATCATATAATAACAATCCCCACAACAGAAGTTTTGCGCTCGCTTAATTTGTCACACGCAGGTGCTATAATTTTATACGAAATTCATACAGCATATTTGCAGCTGCAGGATTTAGTAGCCGATAATAAAGATAATATAGATACTAAAGATACTAAAAATAGTAATAATAGAGATGCTAGAGATTCTAGAGATGCTAAAGAAGTAAAAAATACGCAGGAGCTAGGTGTTTCTTTTCAAGAGAAAGAAGTCTTAGAAAAAGAGCTACAGAAAACATTAATAGCAGTAGATTTTTTTAAAAAGCCCAATGAGGATTACTGGATGCTTCCAATAAAGCGTTTTCTTTCAAGATTTACGCTAAGGAGTCATGAATATGCATTGCTCATGGGTATTTGCAGACAGATACAGTGGGTTTTGTCTGGCGAGAAAAAGAACGAAGATCATAAGATAAACGCTGATAAAAAGACCGCAGAGAAAAAGAACATAGTAGAAAAATAAAAGGCGATGAAAAAGATAGAAATCATAAGAAAAATTAAAATGAGATATCATAAAATCAAAAATAGAAGTGAAAAATAATAATAAAAACAAGCTAATAAGAAACGAGAACCGAGTGTTCATAAAAATTGGGAAGTAAAAAAAATAGAAAATAAGAAAATAAAAGTAAAGGATAGAAAATAAAATAAACTAAAAAGCTCGAAATAAAAATCAAAGCTCAAAAAATACGATAAGAGATTTGAAAAGGGCTATTTTTTTATTGATAAATTTTTTGCATTTATTCTTAGTAAAGGGTATAGAAAGAAAATAAAGTGG
Organism: uncultured Desulfovibrionaceae bacterium; assembly: GCA_947037905.1. Lineage (GTDB taxonomy): Bacteria > Desulfobacterota > Desulfovibrionia > Desulfovibrionales > Desulfovibrionaceae > CAMQUX01. The sequence continues at coordinate 2,985 of CAMQUX010000033.1, forward strand.
AAAGTTTCTTGACGAAAGCATGTTTTTTATTTAGGCATAGCTACTAGTTTAGAAAATAGTTTTTTAGCAAAAGAGTTAAAAAGCTATCCGCAAACTGTCCGCAGTGTAGGAGAATAGAGTGTTTGATAGTCTTTCCGACCGCCTAAGCTCGACCTTTAAAAAAATACGAGGTCAGGGGCATTTATCAGAAAAGAACATGCAAGAAGGCTTGCGTGAAGTACGTCTTGCGCTTTTAGAGGCAGATGTTAATTTTCATGTGGTCAAAGAGTTCATCAATCAGGTAGAAGAAAAAGCACTCGGTCAAAATATAATAAACAGCCTCTCGCCAGAGCAGGTCTTGATAAAAATAGTAAACGATGAACTTGTGTCTCTTTTAGGAGACGAACAAGTAGGTGTCGATGTAAGTGGAAAAAAACCAGTAAAAATAATGCTCGTAGGTTTGCAAGGCTCAGGTAAAACAACCTCGTGCGCAAAAATAGCAAATTATTTACGCAGCACGTATAAATTAAAGCCCTACTTAGTACCTGCCGATGTGTATCGACCAGCAGCTATCGAGCAGTTAAAGGTTTTAGGCAAGCAGTTAGATATTCCAGTTTACGATTCAAATATAAATATGAATCCAGTGGATATCTGTACAAAAGCGTTAAAAGAAGCAGAACTTGCAGGGTGCGATTTAGTTTTATTTGATACTGCAGGACGTTTACATATAGACGAGCCACTCATGCAAGAGCTTTCAGCAATCAAGAAAGCGGTGCAGGTGGAGGAGATACTTTTTGTAGCAGATGCCATGACAGGGCAGGACGCAGTAAAAGTAGTTGAAAGTTTTAACGAAAAGCTTACAATAAGCGGAGTAGTTTTAACAAAGATGGACGGTGATGCACGTGGTGGTGCGGCGTTATCGCTTCGTAAAGTTACTGGTAAGAGCATAAAATTTGTTGGTTTAGGAGAGAAAGTATCTGATTTAGAACTTTTTCATCCCGAACGTATAGCGTCCCGTATTCTAGGTATGGGAGATATAGTTAGCTTAGTTGAGAAAGCACAGTTAGAATTTAGCGAAGATGAGGCTAAAGTTTTAGCTGATAAAATGCTCCGAGCAGAGTTTGATTTGGAAGATTTTCGCTCACAAATGCGAAAAATGAAAAAATTAGGTTCTATGAAAGGCTTGCTTAAAATGATTCCTGGTCTCGGTAGCATGGCAGGTAAGCTTGGCGATATGGAAGTGCCAGAAAAAGAAATGGCACGAAGCGAAGCAATAATAAATTCCATGACAGTATTTGAGCGTCAAAACCCAAAACAAATAAATGCGAGTCGTAAAGAACGCATTGCAAAGGGTTCAGGCGTAGCAGTTGCTAAAGTAAATCAGTTGCTAAAACAATTCGAGCAAATGAATACTATGATGCAAGGTTTTATGGGAGGCGGCAAAAAAGGCAAAATGCCTCAGCTTCCTGGGGGTATGAAAATGCCATCACTTGCTGGAATGGGTGGAATGCCTGGCATGGGCGGTTTTGGTGGCGGAATGGGTGGCATGGACGCAATGGGTGATTTTTCCATGGGTGCAGGCGAGGGTGCGAAAGCAAAGCTCAGTAAAAAAGCATTAGCAGAGCGTAAGAAGAAAAAACTTAGTAAAAAACAGCGAAAAAAACATTAAATTTCTTTTTTAGTTGTTCAAAATATACATTTTATTATAATGGGGGTTCTCGAATATGGCATTAAAAATACGCTTAACAAGAATGGGTTCTAAAAAACGTCCTTTTTACCGAATAGTAGCAATCAATAGCGAAACTCGTCGTGATGGTCGTCCTTTAGAGTATCTTGGTTACTACAATCCAATGGTAAATCCAGTTGAATTTAAAATCGATCAAGAAGCTTTAGCGAAATGGGTAGCTTGTGGAGCAAAACCAAGCGATACAGTTAACTCGTTATTAAAAGCACTTGCGAAGTAGAAAATAATTCTTTTTCCTTAATGAGCGTATATATTGTACTTATTGTTTTTTTGATAAAAAAACATAAATACATTTGATTACCACAATGGTGGAAAGGAGCTTCTCATGGTCAAGGAAATGATAGAGTATATAGCTAAATCTCTTGTTGACGATCCAGATGCGGTAAAAGTATCTGAGGTTGAAGGCGAGCAGACTTCTGTAATCGAGCTAAAAGTAGCAAAAGAAGATTTAGGAAAAGTGATAGGCAAACAAGGTCGTACAGCCCGTGCTATGCGAACACTCCTTGGTGCTGCGTCAACTAAAGCACGTAAGCGTGTGGTTCTTGAAATCTTAGAATAAATAGGTTTGAGTAAACTATATGCAAGAAAGAAAATTGCTTTTACTTGCAAGTATTATGAGAGCGCACGGAATTCGTGGAGAAGTCTTTATGAGAAATTTTACAGACTCTCCACAAATTTTTGATGATCTTGATTTTTTGTACTTGAGTAAAGACGGCGCGAACGAAAAAAAGATGACCATTAAGTATGTGCGCGAGCATAAAGAGCATCTTTTAATTCAGTTTGATGAAATAAATACACGTAATGATGCAGAATTATTACGTGGTCTTAGTGTTTATGCAGATAGTGCCGATTTAGCAGATGATGAAAATGTGTACTTGCATGAGCTAACAGACTTTAAAATTTACTTAGAAAATGGCGATTATTTAGGGCGTATTAGTGGATTTTTAGAAGTCCCTGGTCAAGAAACTTGGATAATTGAGCATGAATCAGGCAAGGAAATATATTTCCCTGTGGTAGAAGAATTTTTACGTGATGTGAACGTAGAAGAATCAAAAATAACAATAGCACCACCAGAGGGGCTATTAGATATTTATCTCGCAGAAAAAGAAGAAACACCTAAGCTAAAGAAACCTTCAAAGAAAAAAACTCCAGAAGAGCGAAAAATATTTAAAGAAGCTAAACGAGCAAGACTCGAGGCAGAAGAAAAAGCCAAACTAGCTATTAAAGAGTAATGCTAAAGACTAATGCTAAAGAGCAACGTCTAATAACAAATAAGTAAATTGAGTGCTACTAAGTTTCAGAGTGGGTTCTACAATAAATTTGAGAATAAATAAGCTCAGTAAAATTATTTGAATAAGCGTATTTGAATAATTTTTTTTATCTTGAGAAAATGAATACTGTATTTAGTCGTTAAAAATAGGTGCTTAAAAAAATAAGCGTATAGAAAAATACGAACAGAAATATTTTGAAAAATAGATAATAGACGAAAGATAAAATATAAAGATGAAAAAATGCTCAAAATGAAAGAGTTTTGATTTTTTATAAATGATTTTTGAGCTAAAATTAAGAAATAAATTAAATTTATAAATAAGTTTTACAGATAAAACAGAATTTATAAAACAGAAGCTCTAAAACAGAATTTGTAAAATAGTAGCTATAAGTATAAGTGGTTTTAGCAAATTAATTTAGCATTTTTTACTAATGACTAATAATGAAAGGTAGTTTCAGTGCATTTTCAAATACTCACACTTTTCCCAGAATATTTCGAAAGCCCGCTTAGCATGGGTCTTTTAGGCAAGGCAATAGATGCAGAGCTTGTAAAAGTCGACTGTATAAATCCTCGCACATTCGCAACAGATAATCATCAAACAGTAGATGATAAACCATATGGTGGCGGAGCAGGACTTGTAATGCTCGCGCCAATAATGTCAGCAGCGCTCGATAGTATCCCAGAAAAAGGGAAAATAATCATGCTCACGCCAAAGGGTCGACCACTAACGCAAGAGTATGCTAAAGAGCTTTCCAGCTCAGATAGACTAACAATATTATGCGGACGCTACGAGGGCTTTGACGGACGCTTAGAAGAGCTCTACGATGTGGAGCAGGTGAGTGTGGGAGATTTTGTGTTAAACGGCGGAGAGAGTGCTGCTATGTGCTTAATTGAATCGGTCGCACGGCTACTGCCAAACTTTATGCACAAGGAAGAGAGCTTTTTATTTGAGAGTTTTTCAGATGGACTGCTTGAGCATGCGCATTATACTCGTCCCGAAGAATTTCGTGATAAAAAAATCCCCGAGGTGCTTGCTTCAGGGCATCATAAGAATATAGAAAAATGGCGCCGAGAGGAGTCTTTATCACTCACATTAAAAAATCGTCCAGATCTTTTAGCTAAAGCAAGTTTATCAAGTGCCGATACATCTTTTCTACGAGAATATTTAAAGGCGAACAAAAATTTGCGCTTAGGTAAAAATTTATGGTTAGCCCTTGTACATTATCCAGTGTTAAATAAATTTGGCGATACTGTCGCTGTTTCTTTGACAAACTTAGATGTACATGATATGTCTCGCATCTCATGTAGTTATAATTTGGGTGGTTTGTATATTGTCACACCTATTGAAGATCAGCAGGAACTTGCGAATACATTAGTAAAACACTGGACAGAAGGTGCAGGAAAGGAACATAATCCCGACCGTGGTGAGGCACTTTTAAAAGTTATAGTGAAAGAAAATGTTCTAGCAGCTGTATCAGATGTACGAGAAAAGACAGGACAAGAGCCTTATTTAGTAACCACAAGTGCGCAAGGTGTTGGCAGTGTAAGTTTTGAGCAAGTTCAAACCGAGCTAGCACAAAGACCAGTGCTGTTGATTTTTGGTACAGGGCATGGGCTAGCGCCAGAATTAATGCAAGAAATTTCAGGTATGCTTCGTCCACTTCGTTGTTTTGACGAGTATAATCATCTATCAGTTCGCTCAGCAGTTGCAATAATGGTTGACCGTTTGCTTTTAGACGTGTATTAAAGTTCTTCACAATGAACAAAATTTCCTTAAAGGAGTGTTTATATGCAAATTATGAAAGAAATTGAAAAAGACCACTTACGCTTAGATGTGCCTCAGTTTAAAGCTGGAGATACAGTAAAAGTGCATTTTCGTATAATCGAAGGTGAAAAAGAGCGTACTCAGGTATTTGAAGGACCAGTTATCCGTGTAAAACGCGGTACAACAAATTCTACATTTACAGTACGTAAAATGTCTGGCGGAATCGGAGTGGAACGTATATTCCCAACTCATTCACCTTACATTGACCATGTTGAAATTCTATCAGAAGGTAAAGTACGTCGTAGTCGTCTTTATTATCTACGTGATCTTAAAGGTAAAGCTGCACGTATCAAATCTCGTCAGATTTGGAAATAAGCTTCGTTTTTTTGAAAACAAGAAAACCAGTATTTATACTGGTTTTTTTTTATTCTATTGAAAGTTTTTTAATTATAGACTGAAAGCCTTTTAATTGTAGACTGGATAGAGATATTTTTTATTCTCTCATTTTCTATATTCTCATTTTTTGCTTAGCAGGCTATATACTTAGTTATTAAGCTATTTGTACTTATAAAAATTAAGATAATAATTAAGATACCCCATCTTTGGCACAAATTGAACCCAAAAAAGATTAAAAAATATAAGCTCCCAAAAAATACAAGCAAAAAAATAAAAAATTCGAATAAAATATGAGCGCTAAAAATAGTAAAAGAATATTAAAATAAAAAATACAGCATAGAATTATAAACGCAAATATGATTAAAAAAGTATTAATCAGCTGAAAGTGCTTTAAATAGTGGCGTAAAATATTAAATCTTATTAGATAAAAAAATGAACGATTAAAATTATAATAAAGAACAAGTAAAGAAGATATAATAATAAACGAGCAAAAAAACAGGTAATAAAATGACAAGTGGCATGCAGTATAGTTTTTTTGAAGAAGATAATAATTTGTTAATAGCAGGAGTGGACGAGGCAGGGCGAGGGTGCTTAGCTGGTCCTGTTGTTGCAGCAGCTGTTATACTACCTATAAAATATGATTTGCCCTTACTTGGAGATTCTAAAAAACTTACTGCAAAACAGCGAGAAATTATAGCTCAAAAGATAAAAGAACAAGCAATAGCTGTTGGTTATGGAATAGTTTGGCAAAATACAATAGATGAGATAAATATTTTACAAGCAAGCCTGCTCGCCATGAAAAAGGCGGTATTTTCGCTAAAAATACAACCAAAGAATGTTTTATTAGATGGTAATATGCTCATAAAAGATTTTCCATACAAGCAAAAAGCGATAATAAAAGGCGATAGTTTAGAGCCGTGCATATCGGCCGCATCAATAATCGCAAAAACCTACAGAGACAGCCTCATGTGCTTTTTCGATAAAAAATATCCAGCATACGGGCTAGCAAAACATAAAGGTTATGGAACAGCTGCACACTATGAGGCACTGGCAAAATTTGGAGCAAGTAAGCTGCACCGCATGACCTTTCGAGGTGTGGCACAGCCAAAAGAAAAAGAAGAGAAAGAGGAAAAGCCATGTTGCCCGCTCATTTATTAGTAGGAAAAAATGGCGAGGAGCGAGCTTGCGCATATTTAAAGAAAAAAGGCTACAAGCTCCTTCATAAAAACTGGCGAAAGGGCGTTTATGAGCTTGATTGTGTTTGTAAACAGGCGGACACGCTTGTTTTTGTAGAGGTAAAAACAAGAAAAAATAGAAAATTCGGCAACCCAAGTGAATTTGTAGATTACCGCAAGCAAAAAACACTCATGCGCGCAGCAAGCGAGTATCTATCGCAATTTGACCTATGGGAAACTCCTTGTCGTTTCGATATAGTTGAAGTAATAGTAGAAGATAATGGCGAAATAATTCATATGGAAAACGCATTCACAGCAGAAGATATGTCTTGGCAACCTTAAAAATTATCAGAAGAAAACTGAAATATTAAAAGTTAAAATTAAATCAGCAATAAAATCAACAATAAAAATAAGATATTAAGTTAACAATCAAAAATCAATAAAATCAAAATTAAAAATTAATAAAAAGCGAAAAGTAATAAGTGAATATCGAGGAAAAAATGTCTGGAACTTTATATATAGTAGCATTGCCGCTCGGAAATGATGCAGATATTAGCCAAAGAGCAAAAGATATATTACAGAACGTAGCGTGTATTTTTGCAGAAGATACTCGGCGTGCAGGATTACTGTTTTCTCGTATCGGAATTAAGCGCGCAGAGGATTGTTTTTTTGTGAGCTGT
>CAMQUX010000034.1 GCA_947037905.1 uncultured Desulfovibrionaceae bacterium
AGATTCTAGAATAAAAGAAAGCAGAGAACATATAATTCTCTGCTTTCTTTTTATTAAATTAGTTTAGCTAACTTAGTTTAATTATTATATATACCTTTAATTGTTACTGCTTCTAAAATATGCCCGTCCATAGCCTTATAAAGGTTATTCATATAAAAACCATTCTTTAAGTCTAACATGGTATCTAAAGCATAAACATGAATTTCATAGGTATGCGGAGCATCAGGTGGTGCCATTCCGCCATAGAAACTTGAAGCTTCTGCTGACTGTTGACCGCCTTGCATGCTTGTCCAGCTATTTACACCTTGAACGAAATCTGTTGCTGTTTGGCTTTCATTTTCTAAAAGCTCTTGGCGAGTCAAATTTGCAACTGTCCAGTGTACCCATGAAAAACCACCACTTACAGGATATGCATCTTTATCTTCGAGCATAATAGCATAAGAAACTGTTCCTTCTGGTGCATTTTCAATATTTAAAGGTAAGGAAAAAATAGGCATTCCATGCGCATTTTTTTCGCCTCGTTTACCAAATTTATCCATAATTATACCATTTGCATCAATACCTGCGCTTGTTACCAGCATAGGTGTTTTTTCATCAATCATTTTTTTATCCTCTGTAGCTATACAAGCTGTTAAAATTACCATTAAAACCATCATCTTTAAAATATTGCGCATATTGTCTCCTTAATAAATTCATTTTCTAAACTTTACCATACTATTCTAACTATTTAAATCCATCTGTATTATCCTCAACAGTCACTCCATCTGGAGGGATAAAAGTAAACCAGTCCACTGGGATTGTTTTATTTATTCGGATTTTTGAAAGCGAAACCTCATTCGTATTTCCGAAATAATCTGTTATTTGTAAACGCTCTAATAAAAAAGTCTCATCATCAACCCAAAGTTCACATTTTACCATTTGTGGATCTTCTACCAAAGGAAAAAGAGTTAATAAAAAATATTTACCATCTTTGCGTTCACTCACGCTAAAATCGCTCCGTAGATCAGAGCGACCAGATAAAATCCGTAGCATTGTCTCAGATTCTGTAACTGCCATCATACCATATTTTATAGCGACTTTGTCCATTGGAAAATAATTCCAAATAACATCACCTGAGATAATTAATATTTCTTCAATACCCTCTCTTACTTCCCAGCGAAAATTTAATGGCTGTTTAAACCAAAAAACACCACTTTGTATGGTTTTTTCTTTTGTTAATGCATTTGTAAGAGTTTGCACAAAAGAAGCTCTGAGTGTATTTATAGAGTTATATTTCTTTTGAACATTTGCGGCGGTATCTGCATAACTACTCACAGGTAGTAAAAAAAAGATAAAGAAGAAGCATATTTTTTTAAGCATATTAACTCCCTTCTTTCCTAAGCACTGCTCGTGGTTTATTTCCTTCTTGCTGACCAAGTATTCCATCTGCCACAAGCTGATCTATTATTCTTGCAGCTCTATTATACCCTATGCCAAATCTGCGCTGTAAAAGAGAAGTTGAACCACTTCCCTGTAATAGCACAAATTCAATGACTGCGTCATAAACTTCATCATCTACTGCTGAGGCTGATTTAGTGTGTGTTTCTACAAATTCTGCATTCGACCAGCTTGTGAAATCTACTAAAAAATGCTGTTCTCTTCCTTCTTTCCAAAAATCAACTACAGCATCGATTTCTTTTTCATCTACAAACGCACCATGAACTCGTTTGAGTTTTGACCCGCTTGGTTTTAAAAGCATATCGCCACGCCCTAAAAGTTGCTCTGCTCCTGATGTATCTAAAACAGTACGAGAGTCATGTTTGGACGCAACTTGGAAAGATATCCTTGTAGGAAAGTTAGCTTTAATTAGACCTGTGACAACATCAACACTTGGACGTTGCGTTGCTATTATTAAATGTATACCTGCAGCTCGTGCTTTCTGAGCCAAACGAACTATACTTATTTCTACTTCTTTTGCAGCTGTCATCATTAAATCTGCAAGTTCATCTATTATCACCACTAAATATGGTAATTTTTCTAAATTTTCTAAATTTTCAGGACGAATATCACCCATCTGCTCAATTTTTTCATTATATGCAGAAAATGTTCGAACCCCTAGTTTCGCTAAATCTTTATAGCGTCTTTCCATTTCAAAAACAGCCCATTCTAAAGCTTTTTTAGCTATATCTACCTCTGTTACAACTGGGTGCACTAAATGAGGAAGCTCACTATACATTGCAAGCTCTATTCTTTTAGGATCAACTAAAAGCAGGCGCACATCTTCTGGATTTGCTTTATAAAGGATACTTAATATTATTCCATTTAAACAAACACTTTTTCCTGCACCTGTAGCTCCTGCTATGAGCAAATGCGGCATTTTTGCAAGATCTGCTACTTGAATACCCCCGAGTATATCTTTTCCTAGAGCGAGTGTTAAAGGTGATTCTGCTTGCAAAAATTCTTGCGATTCAAACACTTCTCGCAAATACACCATTTGAGGGTGTATATTAGGAATTTCAATACCTACAACATCTCGCCCTGGAACGGGTGCTTCGATACGCACTGACATTGCCTGTAAAACCATTGCTATATCGTCTGATAAGCCAGAAATTTTACTTACTTTCACACCTGGTGCTGGTTTAAATTCAAAAAGTGTTACTACTGGACCTGCTACTATATTTTGAATGAGTCCTTGAACTCCAAAATCTTGCAGACATGCAAGCAGCAACTCTGATTGCGCTATAAAATTTTTATCATCTGTAACAAATGCATCCTTCTTAGGTTCAGTCAAAAATTTTGTGCTTGGTCTATGATTTTCATTTTTAGCAAACTCTTTACTTATCTCTTTATCAGTCCCTTTGTCTATATTATTTATATCTTTATTTATATCTTTCGCAAAATCAGAGTTCGCTGAATATATTTGCAAATCTTCAGTATTAGCTACAAAGGATTCTGCTTTTCCAGAAAAAACAATTTTACTTTCTGTATCAATAACCTTACTTTCAAGGGCTATTGGCTTTAAGTCTATATTATTTATTTCTTCTGATAATGTGCCATGTACACCATTTACACTACGCATACTATTTTTCTTTGTAGAAGAATTATCTGTATCATCATCAATGATAATTACTTTTTCTTCTTGTTCCGCATAACCTTGTGCGGTTAATCCACCTTTACTATATGCATCCCAACGTGCTTTCGCCTCTGCACTTTGAGTTCTTCGATATTCTGCCTTTGCTTGCATTATAAGAAAAAATGCGCCTATTCGAGCTATTATTGACTTCTTTTCTGGGCTACGAGCTGCAACTCTACTTGAACGAATAATTTGTTCGCTATACTTTAAATACATATCTTGTATAAAAGCGCGTACTTTTTTAAAAATTTCTACCCAACTAAAACCACTAACAAGCTGTATAAAAAACAAGCTAAGAAACAAAAGAAATAAAAAGTACCCTGTTGGCTGTAGTGCTTTGCCAAAAGTTGTGTCTAAAAGCAGACCAACAAAACCACCGCCAACTATTCCTTTTTCAGATATAGTTTCTGCTTGAAACCATGGATGATCTAACCAACCTATAAGTACTATATATATTCCAGATAAAGCAGCCCACTGCCACCATTCTTGTTCTTTGTTCATGATACTATTTAAAATCCCTGCAAAGAATACAAAAAAAGGAAATACATATGCGCCAAATCCAAAAAAATCTACAAAAAAACTTGCTATATAAGATCCAACTGTGCCGCCTAAATTCTGAACTTTCCAATTTGCACTTGCTGAATGATTAAATCCTGGATCATTTTGATTGTAGGAAAAAATACTCATGAGTATAAATGCACCTAAAAACAATAAACTAAGACTAACTAGTTCGTTCTGGAATTTATTACTTTGCATATTCCTAGCCATTAATATTCTCTCTTTTTCAAAAAATAAACGCTGTATTCAAGAACATTCTTTCGATTCATATTTCCTAATTACTCTCTACCTAAATATTCACAAGTTCGTGTATCTACCTTGATACGAGTACCTATATCTATAAATAATGGCACCTGCACAAGTAAACCTGTTTCAAGTGTTGCTGGTTTTGTTGCATTACTCACTCGGTCGCCCTGAACACCTGGTTCTGTATGACTTACTACTAAATATACAGAACTTGGAAGTTCGATATCTATTAGCTCTCCTTTATAAAGGAGCACTGGAACAGTATCTGCTTCTTTTAAAAAGCCACCTTTTTCACCAACATTTTCCTCTGAAACATGCACTTGCTCATAAGATTCCATATCCATAAAAATATATTCAGAGCCTTCTTTATATAAATACTGCATATCTGTTGTTCCAAGATCTGGTTTCTCAACTTTCTCGCCTGAACGAAAAGTTTTATCTATAACTCGCCCGTTTAATAGCCCTCGAAGTTTTGTTCGAATCATAGCACCGCCTTTACCCGGCTTAAAATGCTGAAATTCTATTATTTCATATGGTTTTTTATCATCTAATTCTATTTTAAGTCCACGACGAAAATCTGTTGTTGAATACATATACCGTTCCTCTTAGATAGTATTATATTTTATTCTTAATAATATTTTATGAGAAATACTATTTCTCATACTAACAAACAAAGTAATAATTACAGTATTATAATTATTTATCTTAATTATAACTATTTCTTTCATACAACTCTATTTTTTCTATTTCTTCTTAGTAAAGGCTATTTAAGCTTGAGTATTTCTTAAACGGCTATGCTAAAGCTTATTTGTCTGTAAAAATTTTTGTTTGTTTTCCAGAGATAAGCAGTATATACTCTTTTTTAAATAAATATTTTAATTAAAGAACCTATGGTACTTTGCAAATATACTTGGAGCATACATGAGAACCCTTGAAATTGAAAAAACAATTTTTACAATACCACAATTAATAGATAATCCACTTCCACAACTGGCCTTAGCTGGTCGCTCAAATGTTGGAAAATCATCTCTTATCAATAGCCTTGCAAATAGAAAGAAACTTGCAAAAACTAGTGGTACTCCAGGAAAAACAAGAAGTCTAAACTTTTATAAAGTAATGCCCGATGATTTCTTTCTTGTTGATTTACCTGGTTATGGATATGCTAAATGCTCAAAAAGCGAAAGAAAAAAGTTTTCAGAACTTATCGATTACTACCTTAAAAATACACGCACACTTTCTGCTGTTGCAGTGCTTATTGATATTCGGCTGCCACCTCAAAAAAGTGACCTTGAGCTTGCAAACTATCTTGTTTCTCTTGGTATTCCTTTTTTCCCTGTCTTTACAAAGGCAGATAAATGCTCCCAAAAAGAGCGCTCATACAGGCAAAGTGAATGGAAGAGTCTTTTTCAATTAGCAAAATTACCAGTATGCACATCGAGCAGTACTCGTATGGGAATGGAAAATCTTTGGGAAGAGATACTTTTTTACGTTAAATAAAATGTTTCCTATCCATAATTCGTAACAAAACTTCCTCGTTACAATAAAAAAATCTTTCTCAAATGTAAAGAAAAACAACAAGATATCTCTTCTTTTCTCATAGTTTATATTTGTACTATATACTTTATCCGCTAAATCTTAAATTCATGTTTTTAATCTTTAGATTCTTGGTTTAAAAACTCTACGCTCTTGTTTTTTTAGACTTAGCCTCTATGCCCAAAACTCATAAACTTATCATCTTTTTCCCACAAAAATTTCTGAAAAACATAGCCCATATTGCTATAATGATACACTATCCGAAGCAGTGCTAAAAATGAAAAAATAATATTTCCTGCAAATGCAGCAATGATTGGGTTTAGAATACTCTCTTCTCCTGCTCCAAGACCTACCATGTATGTAATATAAAAAAGAAACACACAAAGCAAACTTACCCCAATACTCGAATAGAGTCCAAAATTATATGATGCTATAGCGAGCGCAAAAAGTGCCATTAGCAGCATCGTAAAACTATAACTTATCCTGCCATAAAAATTTGTTTCTAAACGATTACTTGCCACACCTATACGTTTTAGTTCGCTAAAGGACAAATAGAGTTCTTGCATAGTAAAAAAAGAACTATCAATGGATGAAATTTTAGGGAAATATCTATCAAAATATTGTTTTATAGGCAGTGTCTGATTTGCTATTTTTGTCCTTTGAAAGGTTTGCATATCCCGCATTACAACATCTTCAAGTTCCCATGTGGAATCTTTTATTGTAAATTTTTTGGCAGTCAGAGCTAAAAAAAGTTCATCCATTTTTTCATTCACTGCAAATACGCTTAAATTTTTTCCGTATCTTTGTGTGACATTAACAAAATCAGCATGCAATATATAATTTTTTTCTTTCGCCCAAACATCCTCGATTTTATTATCAGAAGAGTTTTTAGATGAATTTTGTTTCCAAATCTGCTCACTTCTTTTTGCACCTTCTACACCTATAACATCTGAAAATAAAAGAGTTATCAGACTCCACAAAAGTGCATATATAATAAAAAATAGTATTAATTTTATCGGACGAAGTCCTCCTGCTTGTAAGGCAAGAAGTTCTTTTGTTCGTTTAAGAATACTGAGCTGTACCACAAGAGATAATAAAAAAATTACGGGTAATGTTTGCGATATGATTAAAGGAATTTTAAATAGAAAATATTGTATAATTAAAAATCCATCTACACCTGCTACAAAAAAATGATCTAAACGTTCAAAAACATCTACTAACAAATATATGCCCATAGTCATAAAAAGACTCACAAACATATAAAATAAATTGCGACGTAGTAAATAACTAGTGAAAATAGATATTGAAAATATTTGCATAAATTATCTCTTCTTCCTAAAAAGAATAAATATATTCTTTTTCAGAGCATTTCGTTTTTTTGTTAAATCTCTTAAATCAATCCGTCTTTCATTCTGCGCTATTGAAAGAGCAACCAGAGAGAGTAAAAAGAATAATATATTGACAAACCACGCCCCTAAAATTGGAGATAATAGTCCTGCCATTGCTAAGTTTAACCCACCTGTTGTCATGGCATAATATGTTAAAAATAAACCTAGAACAACCATAATACCATATTGCTGGCGAAGCCCTTTAAAGAGATACCCTATCGGCATGGCAAATAGCCCTAACGCAATACATCCTATTGGTAGAGCTAGGCGTCTTTGGATTTCTGCATAAATTTTTACACCACTCTCGCCTTTTGCTAAGGCTTCTTTGTGCATTTTTAAAAGTTCAGAAAAATAAACTTCATCTACTCTGCCTTTAGAACCAGAAAAACCTTGAATCAAATCGAACAAAGAAAGCTCAACACTATATTTTTCAAAAGATATTATTTTCATATTATCAGTATCATATGTATACAATCTACCATCAAAAAATTCTAAGCGAAGAACTCTTTTTTCTTTCACTGTAACTGTTTTAGCCATTGGTGCAACTATTATTACGGGTGCACCATTTCTCATTTTATCTTCAACAAAAACATCTATAAAAGCTTCATCTTTCACTGCTTTTGCATAAAAAGTTATTCCTGGAAGTTCTTGACTAAATATGCCACCTTGCACAGCTATTTTTGCACGATTTTTTGCAAAATTTGCTAAAGTGTTCTGTGTCTGCTCCATCCCCCAGCCTACGCCCCAAATGGACGCTCCATATGATAAAGCTGTAATACAAACACAAAAAAAGATTGTCCCTGGTAACAGCCTATATAAACTCACTCCTCCAGCTTTTAAAGCTGTGAGCTCATTATCTCCTGCCATACGAAGGAATGTGAAAAAAACCGATAAAAGAACACATATAGGAGCTAATAGTAAAAGGAAAAATGGAACCATATACAAAAATATCAAGAGAATATCCGTCAATCCCATGTTTTGAGATAACAGCATTCCACGCATTTGCATCAAGCGACCCATGATGAGCAAACCTAAAAATATCGATATAGATAAAAAGAACAACGTAAAGAGTTCTTTCATCACCAGACGATTTATAAATTTATCAAATATTAGCACTTATATCCCACTTTAATCAGCTTTAATTCTTAACTTTTAATATAAATTGTAATACAAAACAAGCGAGAAAGAATCTCTTTTATTTTATGCTATTATCAAATATTTTCAAAATAAATCTTTTAGTATAATATTTTATAAGGAATATTTTCAGCTCTTTTTTATTTTTTTCGATATTATGGTATGAAACTGCATTTTATTCAAAAAAATTAGAAACTTTTTATAGCATTTTATTATTATACTTCTTTATTCTTTTTCCTACTATCTGTTATCTGTTAAATGTATCTTTCTACGTATGAGCGTACGTGCTTTTGCAAAAAGATAATAAAATAAATATGCATAGAGTATCCCAAAAAAACTACCATAAATTAAATCTAGTGGATAATGCACACCTAAATAAATACGACTATAACTAATTACTAATGCAAGCATAACTGCTGCACAAGAAAAGTATTTATTAGAAAAGCATAGAGAGAAAAATACAAGAATTCCAAAACTGTTAGCTGCGTGTCCTGAAACTGTACCGTATAACCCACCCCAATAGTCGTTTACTATATGTATTAGCCCTTTTAATACTGGTTCGTGAGATGGGCGAAAGCGTGAGAAATTATCTTTAAAAAAGTTTGCAGTACTATCTGCAAAAAGAACTATTAACCCCATACATAAAACCATAAGAATTGAATATATCCATCTTTCTTTTCCAGATTCTTCTTTAAATATTTTTATTATATTTGCAATAAAAAATAAGGGCACTATAAAAATAAACATCCATGGGCTTGAAATGAAAAACATAAGTTTATCTAAAAAAATACCACCATCAAAATTTAAAAATAAAAAAACTTCTTGATTTAAATCATGTATCATACTTGTAACCTTATACTTAAGTACTAGACCTTATATTTTACAATAGGTACTTATTATTTCTCATATTTTTATACAGTATATTTTCTTTCATATTTTACAAAAAAAGTAAATGAAAAAACTTTTATAAAAAGAAAATCTCTTAATTTGCATAAAAAAAGAGAACAAACTTGACAAAACTTTCAAGCTGCGATAATTACAGGTCTCTAGTGTGGCGAGGTAGCTCAGGTGGTTAGAGCATGCGGCTCATATCCGCAGGGTCGGGGGTTCAAGTCCCTCCCTCGCTACCACTACTAGATATGCTTATTTCTTATCTGTCCCATTGCATTTTTTTAAATCTTATACTCCCACTTATTACAGTCTTTGGCTGTCTTTTTTTTAGCTTTTTGCATTTATATTTTTATATTTTGTCCCCATATACGCTCACCTCTTTCTCCCTTTCTCTTTTTTATTTCAATTTTTCCTATTTCCTATAATCTCTCAGATTTATTTTACTATCTTACTCTTTTCTTACTTATCAGTCTTAGCTATTTTCTTAGACTGTACTTTTTTGCACCAAATCATCTATTTATCTTATCTCTTTTAACTTTTATATATTTCTATATATTATCATTAATTTAATCTATTTTCTTATATTTTTTTTTACTATTTATATGAATGATAAGCATATCTTAACTATTTTTAAAAACCTTTTCTCATTTATTCTTCCTGCAAAATATCTATTTCTTATAAAAAATAA
>CAMQUX010000035.1 GCA_947037905.1 uncultured Desulfovibrionaceae bacterium
TATGCCAGCGTTTACGCTTGTGGGTTTAGCAGAAGGTGCCGTGCGTGAAAGTAAAGATAGAGTTTTTACAGCACTCAAACAGTGCGGGGTAACCGTGCCACCAAGCAGGATAACAGTAAATTTAGCCCCAGCGGACACTAAAAAAGGCGGCAGCTATTACGATTTACCACTTGCCATGTCAATACTTTGCGCCATGGAATTTTTCGCTAAAAGCAAACGAGATGTTTCTGAATATTTCTTTTTAGGTGAAATTTCTTTAGATGGTAAAATTAAAGGGGTAACTGGAGTACTGCCTATAGTTCTTTGCGCAAGAGCCTCAGGTGCAAAGGCTGTTATTGTGCCAAAAGAGAATGCAAAAGAAGCAAGTATGGTGCAAGATATACTTGTGTATGCGGTGGATTCCTTGCAGGAACTTATTTTATTTTTTCAAGATGAAGATAATCTTTCTCCGTTTACTTTTTCCTTAGATGAATTTTGGAATGAGTCAGAAAGTATTCCATATGATTTCTCAGAAGTAAAAGGGCAAGAATATGCCAAGCGTGCGATAGAAATATCTGCAGCAGGCGGGCATAATCTTCTTTTTGTAGGTCCTCCTGGTTCTGGTAAAACAATGCTTGCAAGGCGTATTCCAAGTATTTTACCACCATTATCTTTTGAAGAAGCTTTAGAGATTACTAAAATATATTCCGTTGCAGGGCGTTTGCAAAAAAAAGGACTCGTAAAACATCGTCCATTTCGAACACCTCATCATACTATATCTGGTGTTGGGCTTGTGGGTGGTGGGCTTTATCCTATGCCAGGAGAAGTATCTCTTGCGCACCGTGGAGTGCTTTTTTTAGATGAGTTGCCAGAGTTTGGAAAATCCTGCCTTGAGGTTTTACGCCAACCTTTAGAAGATAGAGAAGTCACCATAACAAGAGCTCTTATAAGCTTGCAATATCCTGCAGATTTTATGCTTATTGCTGCCATGAACCCATGTCCATGCGGATACGCAACAGACGCAACACATGATTGTCAGTGTTCAGCACATACACTCTTACGATATCAGAGCAAAATATCAGGCCCTCTTTTAGATCGTATAGATTTGCAAGTTTCAGTTCCAGCTGTATCGTGGGATGATTTGCAGAAAAAATCCGCTCGTTCATCTGCAGAGATGCGTGAAGTGGTAATAAAAGCAAGAGCGCTACAACTTGAGAGATTTCGTGGAAGTGGGATACTTTGCAATAGTGAACTTAACGGTAAATTATTAGAAACTCATTGTGAGCTTGATGAAAAAGGCTTAGAGTTTTTAAAAATGGCCATGCAAGGGCTTAGATTATCTGCACGAGCATATACACGAATACTGCGCATAGCAAGAACCATAGCAGATATAGCAGAAGAGAAAAATATACAACTCGCACATATTGCAGAGGCTGTGAACTATAGGAGTTTAGACAGAGACGCAGATGCGAATTCTTAAATACTAAAGCTCACATTGATTATATGCATGGTAAAAAAACTATGCATGATAGTGTGATAATAAAAAAAATGCGAAAATTGTATGCATGATAAAATATCTGTGAAGCATAAAACTAAATAAAGCTAAAATATAAATCAAAAAACAAAAACTAGATAAGATTAAAAATCTGAAAAAATAAAAAAGGCTCTTTTAAATTTAAAAGAGCCTTTTTTATTTTTTCAGATTTTTTATTAAAACAAATAGATTGTATCGAATATATTTTATAGCGCGAAAATAGCACCAATAAATAATAAGATAGAAACAAAACCGTTGAAGGTGAAGAAAGCAACTTTTACTTTGCTCAAATCATCAGGAGTGACCATTTTATGCTGTATAAGAAAAGAAATTGCTACAAGACCGAGTGCTATATAGTAAAACATGCCGAGGTTTGCAGTATAGCCAGCAAGTGCAAAAAATACAATGGTGAGTATATGGCTGAAACTACTTGTGAAAAGAGCACTTTTTAGTCCAAATTTTGAAGGTATTGAGTATAGTTTTGCATTTTTATCAAATTCTGCATCTTGGCAAGAATAGATAATATCAAACCCTGCAACCCAGAACGTTACACCAAAAAAGAAAAGTACACTTACAAGAGGAATTTCAGGCACAACACTCACATATCCAGCAACAGGTGCAAGCCCTAAAACAGCACCTAGAACAAAATGAGAAAATACTGTGAAGCGTTTTGTAAGGCTATAAAAAGCACTTAAAATAAGTGCAGGGACTGAGAATATAAAAGCAAATGAGTTCATCAAAAAGCAAAAAAAGATAAAAAGTATAGCCATAACAATCGCAAAGCTAATAGCAAAAGTCATGCTTAGCTCGCCCGTTACAAGAGGTCTTGTTTGTGTGCGAGGATTAGCTCTATCAATATCAATATCTAAAATACGATTCATTGCCATTGCAAAACTCCGTATTGCGACCATAGCAAGAGTTAAAAGAATAAAAGGAACAATGCCCGGCCAGCCCTTTGCGGCTAAAAATTGTCCTAAATAGGCAAAAGGAAGTGCAAAGACAGAATGTTCAATTTTTACCATACGCAAAACAAGTATAAGTTTTTCTTTGAAAGATTTCTTAGTATTTACATTAGTATTTTCAGATGTATAGATTTTCTCTTCGGTCATAAAATCTCCAAGTTATAAAATTAAAATAGTTTTGCTATAAAGGTAAAAAATGCATTAAAATACTTTTCTTCTTTTTGCATAAGAAGTATATTATAAAAATAAAGCGATTAGAATCTAAAAAGTATAATATAAAAATTCTAACTGTAATTATATCAATACTTCTATAATTGTAAAGGGAAACTCTACCAGTCATGACGATTTTAGCAGAAAAAAAATATACTCGTTTACTTGTCATTGCAATAGTTGGAGGAACACAGTTTGTGCTTCCTTTTTTAGCCTCAGCGGTGAATATAATTTTACCAGATTTACAAAAGGAACTACATGCGACAGCATTACAATTAAGTCTTGTGAGCGCAGTTTATTTGCTTGGAATTAATGTGTTTATATTACCAATGGGACGCCTGTCAGATATTTTTGGTCGTAAGAAAGTTTTTATGTCCGGTACTGTAATTATGGGACTCAGTTCTCTTTTACTTATTCATGCAGGCGATATTCGAATTTTTTTAGTTTTTCGTTTTTTGCAAGGTCTTGGCGCTGCAATGGTTGTAACGACAGGACTGGTGATTGCGTTTGAAACTTTTCCTAAAAATGAGCGGGCAAGAGCCATAAGTATTATTGTTGCGGCAATTTATATAGGAATGTCCATAGGACCATTTATAGGTGGCGTACTTACAGGGCTTTTTGGATACCGCTCAATTTTTTATTGCGTAGTAGCATTGATGCTTTTTTTCTTTTTTGGTGCATTTTTTGGAATAAAAGAACAGTGGCAAAAAACAGAAAAAGTCCGTTTCGATTATAAGGGTGCTGTTTTATATGGCCTTGCAGTAAGTTCTTTTATGTTTATGATCAGTGGTCTTTTTAAGAATAGTTTTCAATTTATTCTGCTTCTTTTTGCAAGTGTTCTTTTTATTGTTTTATTTATTAGAGCAGAAAAAAAATCCACAAATCCTTTGCTTCCAGTAGATTTATTTGTAAAGAATAAACAATTTTTATATTCTTGTCTTTTAATTTTCACAAACTTTATGGCGAGTTTTTGCGTTCCTTTTTATCTAGCTTTATACCTTCAATACATTTTAAAATTTTCAGAATCTCAGGCAGGTCTTGTTCTTATTATTCCACCAGCAATGCAGGTGCTTTTATCTTTTTGGGTAGGTAATCAGTTAGATAAAAAAGTAGAGAAACCCTTTGCAACGTACGGAGTAATTTTAATGACTACCGGTCTTTTCCTACTTGCTTGTATTATCTATATCCAAAACTTTTGGTTTATCGCTTTAGCGCTTGTATTTATTGGAGTCGGTATCGCATTTTTTGTAACACCAAGCACCATGCTTTTAATGGAATGTGTGGGGGAAGAATTACATAGCGTTGGCTCATCGGTAAATTCCGTTATGCGTAGTTTTGGTATGATGTTCTGTATGAGTATTATCTCTGCTATTTTCCGCACAGTGCTAGGGAATAAAGATGTTGCAACAGATAACTATCATCTGTTCTTAGTGAGCATGCAAACAGGCTTTATAGTGTTTTTTGTTGTGGGACTTTTAAGCATAGGCATTTCTTTTTTAGCATATAGTGCCAAAGCAAAAAGAGAAAAAGAACAGGCTCAGTTTGAAAATGCGAACGGATAAATTTAAGTTTGAAAGCTAGCTCGTTTCAAAAATCGAACGATTAAAATCGAACGGTTAAAATCGAACGATTAAAATGGGACAGTTAAAATCGAAATGTTAAAAGGTTAAAATCGAACAGCATTTTAATTAAAAAGATATAGCTATGTTTAAAGTTAGATGAGCCTAGTGTTGAAATTGAAAATAACCGCTGATTAGATAATGAGAATGGATAGCTCGGTTCTGGTTAAGGCTAGTTAGAGCTGGCAGTTTTCGATTTGAACGAATTGAAACAAAATAGATAAATTATAAACAAAATAGATAAATTATAAACAAAATAGATAGCTCTTTAATCTAAAAATAGATAGTTGGCGAGGGAATTGGAATAGAGAGCTTTTAACTTGAAAGAAATGTTTAAGTTTTAAGAGTATAATCAATTCCAATTTGAACGAAATAGATGAATTTAGAATTAAAATAGAGAGCTTTAGTATATTAAAATTGAGAGTAATAAATTACACAAAAAAATTAAACAAGCTTTGAATTAAGAAATGAAATAGACGTTCGAATAAAAACTAGCTAAAATAAAGTCCTAGTAAAAAACTAAAATAAAGTTCAAGTAAAAACTAAAATAAAAAATGCACACTCTCAATTTGAAAGTGTGCATTTTTTATTTTACTTAGTTTGGGTAATCGCTACTAATTTGAGTAATTACTTTTTTTTAGCAAGAGCTTTCCTTAGGCAGTAAAAAGCACCACCCCAAGTAATTCCAAAACCAATAACCATCATGATAATTGCGCTTGTATTCATATGCTTTTCCTATTTTCGCCTGTAGGAATATATCCTTTAGGGCAAGTTACATTTGTAAGTATAAGAGCTAAAACAATAATGCTAATACAAATTCCCCAGCCAAAGATATTAATACTTAAGGTTGAGTAGCCACCATATCCTTTAGTCACAATAGTTATTATATTTGTTATAATACTAATACTTAATATAGTTATAGTAACAAAACGAATACATATCGTCCACCAGCTTCCAATGGCAAAATCTGATATTTTATTTACATACTGTCTTATGGACTCAAGATTGAAAAACCAACCAAGAAAGAGTAATTCAATAAGACAAGTTGTGAGTATTCCAATATTATTCACAAAATGGTCAATTACATCTAAAAGTGCAAGTCCACCGTTTGTAGTAAAGTTTATGGAAAGGATAAATCCAAGGCCGCAATAGAGGGCTGAAACAGCTTTGCGCTGCCAGCCAGTTTTATCCATAAAAGCAGAAATACACGCTTCAGAAATAGATATGTGCGAACTAATACCAGCAAAAACAAGAGTGAGAAAGAATGCAACCCCAAAAAATTGAGGAGCAGGCATTTCGTTAATAGCAGCAGGGAGAGTAATAAACGCAAGTCCCACACCAGAACTAACAACTTCTGTAATAGGTTTTCCTGATGCTTGAGCCATATATCCAAGTACGCCAAAAATCATAAGCCCTGCAAGCATAGAAAATCCACAGTTTATAAAAACAGTCATAAAAGCATTATTGCTGATATCAGTTTTTTGAGGCAGATAACTTGAGTAGGTAATCATAATAGCAAAACCAACACTTAAAGTGAAAAAGATTTGCCCATAAGCTGCAGTCCAAACTTTAGGATCGAGGATTTTAGAAAAATCAGGAGTAAATAGGTAGTTTATACCATCAATAGCGCCATCTAAAGTAAGTACTTTAATAATAAAAATAATAACAAGCAGAAAAAGAAGCGGCATGAGGATTTTATTTGCAGCCTCAATACCAAACTTAATGCCCGTAAAAGTTGTAATAAAAGTAATACTCCAAGCAATAGCAAGAGGTATAAGAATTTTAAACTGAACAGAGCCTAAATCAGTAGGAGAGCCTGCAAAGTTTAAGTATTTTTCAAAGAAAAAAGTTTGCGGAGCATCTCCCCAAGAAAGATTAAATGAAAATCCAAGGTACGAGAAAGCCCAAGCAACAATTACCGCATAATAAACAGCAATAGTAAACGCAATAAAGACTTGAACCCAGCCAAGCATTTGCAGTTTTGAGTTAATAGACGCAAGCGTGCGAGGCGCAGAGCCACGAAATCTGTGCCCTAGAGCAAATTCGAGTATCATAAAAGGGATACCAGCTGTTAGCATGGCAAAAAGATACGGGATAAGAAAAGCACCACCACCATTTTCATATACGATATAAGGGAATCGCCAAATATTACCGAGCCCAATTGCAGAGCCAACTGCAGCAAGAATAAATCCTAAGCGGGAACCCCATTGTTCACGTTCCATAAAAACTCCAATTAAATTGTAAGTATACAATAGAAATTAATGAATAAAAAAAATAAAATAGACCACAAAAATAAAGTCTATTGATTTTTATGGCATTTTTTTAATCGAAAAGCAATTGTAAAAGGAAAAAAGAGCTAAAATGGAAAAAATCAAACAAGGAAGATAGCAAAGTGCAAATAAAATGGAACAAAAATTAATTAGATGATAATAGACAAGAAGAAATACGTAAATTTTGCATGTAATTTTTTGCGTATTTTGGGCATTAAAAATAGGGGAGCATTTATTTAAAACTAGCTTTTTATGAGTAAATCAGCTATAGAGAAAAATACTCATGAAAGAAAGAGGGGGAGTATGTTTACAGGGCTTATTGAAGGTAAAGGAAAAGTATTTTCTTTTTCAAAAAAAGGAAACGATGCACGTTTTGAAATAATAATGCCTTTTCCCTCTAGTACCATAAAAAAAGGCGATTCTATAGCTGTAAACGGGGTATGCTTAACTGTTGAAAGCTTTTCTGCTGAGCATTTTGTAGCATATGTGAGCGAGGAAACTTTTTCTAAAAGTAACCTTGTATCGCTCAGTAAAGGTGATACAGTGAATCTCGAAAGAGCTCTTGCAGTGGGTGAGCGTTTTGGTGGGCATATTGTAAGTGGACATGTGGACTGTTTAGCAGAGGTTATTTTGCTCGAGCAAAAAGGAGAATCAACACTCTATAGGCTGAGCTTTCCAAAAGAATTTTCGCAGCAAATAGTAGGCAAAGGTTCTATTGCTTTAGATGGAATAAGTCTTACTGTAAATATTTGTACAGATAATTATTTTGAGGTAAATATAATTCCAACAACAAGTAGCCATACAACAATAGCCACTTGGAAAAAAGGAACGCTTGTTAATATGGAAACAGACGTGCTTGCAAAATATGTAGAAAAAATGCTTTTTGCAAGTCAAGAAAAAGTGCAAAAAACATCAAGTATATCTGCAGAATTTTTGCAAAAAAATGGTTTTATGTAACAGCGAATGCTACCTAGTATATAAATTAAAACACTGTTTAAGCAAAATATTAATTTAAAATAACATTCAGATTAATTTAAATTAACAATAAGTATGAAAAAAAGAATTCAAGAATATATAAGTAAGAAGATTATATTCTATGAAAATAAATAAATTCGAAGAATCTGCATAATACATATGCTAAAAGATAAAAGTATTTTGTGAAAAAAAGAGGGAAAATTATGGCATTATGTACAATAGAAGAGGCAATTAACGATATACGTCTCGGTAAAATGGTTATTATGGTTGATGATGAAGAACGAGAAAATGAGGGCGATCTTGTTTGTGCTGCTGAAAAAGTCACTCCAGAAATTATTAATTTTATGGTAACACATGCCAGAGGACTTATATGTCTTCCTATGGCAGGAAACTTAGTAGATAAATTGCAATTACCGCTCATGACAGAACGTAACCAGTCTCAGTTCGGTACAAATTTTACCGTATCAATCGAGGCAAGAGCAGGTGTAACAACGGGCATATCTGCACATGATAGAGCACATACAATACTCACAGCCGTTGCAGACGAAACAACAGCAGAGGATATATCTATTCCAGGGCACATTTTTCCACTTCGAGCAGTAGAAGGTGGAGTGCTTATGCGTGCAGGACAAACAGAAGGCAGTGTGGATTTAGTGAGCTTAGCAGGTTTAAAGCCAGCAGGAGTTATCTGCGAAATAATGAACGTTGACGGAAGCATGTCACGAATGGACGATTTGATCCCTTTTGCTAAAAAACATGATCTAAAAATTTGCTCCACAAAAGATTTAATAGAATATCGCATGAAATATGCATCTGATTTAATTGAGAAAATAAGCACTGCAGATATGCCAACAAAATGGGGGCATTTTCAAGTACAAGCCTTTACAGCAAAAAGTGATGGACAGACACACTTAGCGCTCGTAATGGGCAATATATCTCCAGATGAACCAACTCTTGTGCGTGTGCATAGTGAGTGCTTAACAGGTGATGCTTTTGGTTCTTTGCGCTGCGATTGTGGCGAACAGTTAGGAGCAGCACTTGAGCAAATAAATAAAGAAGGCAAAGGCGTCTTACTTTATATGCGTCAAGAAGGGCGAGGAATAGGACTTGCTAATAAAATACGAGCATATGCACTGCAAGACACAGGGCTTGATACTGTAGAGGCAAATAATAAATTAGGCTTTCCAGCAGATTTGCGTGAATATGGAACAGGTGCGCAAATTTTAGTAGCTCTTGGTGTAAAAAAAATACGCTTAATGACAAATAATCCTAAAAAAATAATAGGCTTAGAAGGTTTTGGATTAAGCGTAGTTGAGCGTGTATCAATAGAAATGGACACAAAATGTGAGAATAAAAAATACATGCAAACAAAAAAAGAAAAATTAGACCATATGCTTATAAAATAGATAAAAAGAAATACTTAGACTCAAGTAATTCGAGCAATTGAAGAAATTCAAGTAAGTAAAATAATAAGCAAATTTATATTATATTCGATAATTAAAAAAAGCAAACAAGGAGTTTTTATGAAAAAGATAGAAGCACAAATGTGCGGGAAAGATTTACGGTTTGTTCTGTTATCTTCACGCTTTAATGATTTTATAGTGGAGCGTTTAGTTTCAGGCGCAGTAGATTACTTAGTTCGTCATGGAGTCGATGAAAAAAATATCACACAAGTAGTAGTTCCTGGAGCATTTGAAATGCCAGTGGTTGCAAAAAAACTTGCAGGGAAAACAGACTACGATGGAATAATTTGCCTCGGCGCAATAATTCGAGGCGGTACACCGCATTTTGATTTTGTCGCAAGTGAGTGTGTAAAAGGTCTTGCAAGTGTATCGTTAGATGCAGGTATTCCAGTAGGTCTAGGTATCCTTACATGTGATAACTTAGAACAGGCAATCGAGCGTGCAGGCACAAAAGGTGGCAATAAAGGCGTGGAAGCAGCAAGTGCAGTGTTAGAAACAGTTCAAGTACTTAAGCAGCTATAATAACTATG
>CAMQUX010000036.1 GCA_947037905.1 uncultured Desulfovibrionaceae bacterium
ATCTTAACACTCTTTCCCTACACGACGCTCTTCCGATCTGTACCACAGTATATTTTTTTAGATGATGTTAATTCTAAACTAGAAGCATCGTTTGCAGAGAATATAGGTGCAGGCAGAAACTCTTTACAAATACAAGTAATTGACCCGTACGGTAAAATAGTTCGTCGTAATGCAGCGTCATTTTTTCTTGATGTCTGGAAGACAGTTCCTGTTGTGTCAAAGCCTTTAAATAGAGGTGCTGTTTTAAGTCCAGAAAATATTACTTTTGAAAAAAAGAACTTAGCATATGTCAAAAATCCGTGGGATGGCAAATCTGGTCCTTGGAGAATTACCAAAATATTGGGTACAGGTTCTGTTATAACTACCGATTCCATAGAAATTCTTCCTCTTGTATCTAAATCTGACAAAGTTGTAATAGTGTATCAAACAAAGAATTTACGCGTAGAAGCACCAGCAGAAGCCTTAGAAGATGGCGAAATGGGGAAGATGATATCAGTACGTAATATGCAAACAGGAAAAAAGATTTTTGCAAAAGTGCATAGTAGTGGTATGGTTTTTGCAAACTAGTATTTATAAGCTAAAAAGTTAGTTTATCGCAGAAAATGTTCTTTGGGTTCGTTTATAAACTATTAAGAAGGAAAAAAATAATGAAAAAATATTTATACATAGCAGGATTGTTACTTTTAAGCGGTTGTGGAACTACTGCAACAAAAGAACCAGTGCCAATGCCGGTTCTAAGGGAACCTGAATATTCATCTATAGAACCTTCTTATAACCCAGGTTCGTTATATGATGCGTCAAATACACATTTCCTCTTTAGCGATAACAGAGCAATGTATGTAGGTGATATAGTTCTTGTTCAAGTAAATGAAGAAACAAAAGCAGAACATACCTTAGATACTTCTAGTAACCGAGAAAACAGTTCCAATTTTGATGTAAATGCCTTTAAACTACCAGGAACAAATCTTGGGCAGAGTTTGCTTAGCACAAAAATGGGCTACGAAACTAATAGTGACTTTGCAGCAGATGGTGCAACAAGCCAAGAAACAAGTTTTACCGCAACAGTCGCAGCACGAGTTGTTCGCTTACTCCCTGGTGGTATTATGGAAGTTGAAGGTGCTAGACGCATACGTATCAATAATGAAACACAGATTCTTGTAGTGAAAGGTTTAGTGCGTCAGCGTGATTTAGGCTCAGATAATACAGTACCATCATCATCTTTAGCAGAAGCTCAGGTGGAAGTTTATGGTAATGGAATATTATCTGCAAAACATAAAAATGGCTGGTTAGCCAGAGTTTTAAGCACTATATCTCCATTTTAATATTTCTTTTTAATAGTTCTTTTTTAAGATGATTCCTACCATTTGTAGGAGAGGTACATTATGAGTAT
The DNA here is from genome assembly GCA_947037905.1 of uncultured Desulfovibrionaceae bacterium. Lineage (GTDB taxonomy): Bacteria > Desulfobacterota > Desulfovibrionia > Desulfovibrionales > Desulfovibrionaceae > CAMQUX01. The sequence goes on from CAMQUX010000036.1 coordinate 1,391, forward strand.
TAGTAAATTTAAAATATGTTATATTTTATCCCTTTATATGTTTTTCCTTTTATTCTCGCAGACAGCACATGCTGTTCGTTTAAAAGATATAGCATCATTTAGCGGAGTAAGAACAAATGAACTTGTAGGTTATGGACTTGTTGTTGGTCTTGCTGGCACAGGCGATGGCTCAAGCTCTGCATTTACCTCTACCTCAATGTCTAATATGCTCGATAAAATGGGCGTGCAAATAAGCCCAAGTGCCGTGAAACCAAAGAATGTTGCAGCTGTTATGATTACAGCGAAAATGTCCTCATCATCAGGACCAGGTGCTCCTTTAGATGTAACAGTATCCTCTTTAGGTGCTGCAAAAAGCCTTTTTGGCGGAGTGCTTCTTATGACTCCTCTTAAAGGAATAGATGGTAATGTTTACGCCGTAGCACAAGGAGCTCTTAGCGTTGGTGGTTATGCTGTAGGCGGTGCTGCTGCATCTGCTACTAAAAACCATCCAACAGTTGGACGTATACCTTCTGGCGCTATTGTAGAAAAAGGTGTGCCTTTTGCTTATAATAGTCAAAATAACCTCTCTATTAGCTTAAGCACTATGGATTTCGGTACTACTATGTCAATTGTTAATAATATTAACGATCTAGCTGGTGGAAATTTTGCAAAAGCAAAAAATATATCCACAATATCAATTGATGTGCCCGCAAAATTTAAAAATAATATTGTGCCATTTATGGCAGCGCTTGAAAATATTCCTGTAAGTCCGCAATCGAAAGCTCGAGTTGTTATGGACGAGAGAACAGGGACTGTTGTTTTAGGTGGAAATGTGAGTTTAGCTAAAGTTGCAGTGGCACATGGTAATTTACAAGTAATTATAACAGAGAGCGAAAAAGTATCGCAACCACAGCCATTCTCTAATGGAGAAACAGTTGTTACTCCGCAAACAGGCGTTCAAGTGGAAGAAGATAATAATAATTTAGTGCTCTTAGAAGGGACTACAATGCAGGAGCTAGTAGATGGATTAAATGCCATAGGTGCAACACCACGTGATTTAATATCTATAATTAGAGCATTGAAAGTTGCTGGAGCGTTGCATGCTGAACTGGAGGTAATTTAATATGGTAATGGGTATAGAAAGTTTTTCCGTCGAGGAACATGAAACAACGGCAAATTCTGTAGAATTTACTCAAAAAATGAATAGTTTGAAAAAACGCATGGAGTCAGATAAATCTACAGAAGAAGAACTACAAAAAGTTGCGAAAGAATTTGAGGCTATCTTCATAGGTCAGATATGGAAACAGATGAAAGAATCTATCCCTAAAGAGGGGTATATGAAGAGTAAGCAAGAAGATAGTTATATGGCAATGTTTGATCAGGAATTTTCTGAGCATCTAGCAGAGGGTGGAGGCATTGGTCTTCAAGAGATGCTTTATACGCAATTAAAACAAAACTTAGAAAATGCAGGAACTCCAAGCCGTGGTTTTGGTGATAGTAAAGATTTGCCGTCACTTCGTGATGATAAAAATTTGACACCATTTGCTGACGCAAACAAATTGAGTCCAATAGGGAAAGAAGAAGAAAATAATGCAGAATCTTTTGGTTTTACACCAGTAGAAAATACAGAAGACACAGTATATTCTATGAATAACACAGGTTCTCTGTCAGAAAATGGGAAAACTAACGATTCGCAAAATTTTGCAATACCAAATACTGCCACGCAGCAAAATATTTTGCAAAATAAATCTGCAGCAAATAACACAATATCAAATAACCCAACTCTAAATGAAACTATTCGTTTAAACAAACGCCTGTAAACACTAAAATGGCATTAACTCTACAGCTTCAGGCAGGTTAAAAAATATTTCTTTGACAGATAAAGATATTAAAGCAGATATCTTTCATGTTGGCTTAAAATTTGCATATAATTACATAAGACACAAACAGTGTTGATGGTAAAGGCAATGTAAATAATCTAGGTAACGTTCAAAGAAGTAGATAGTAACTGTTTGAGCGTATAGGCTTAGGCAAAAAAAGGTTATAGGAAATAGTATGGGCTCAAGTAGAATATTAGAAAATCTCACTAGGCAAAAAAAAGCAATGGAGTTGTTAACAACTTTCCTAGAGGAAGAATTTCAACAGCTAGTAGATAGAAATCCTTCAGAGGTTTCACGTATTGAATTATCAGTACAAGAACTTTATCGTCAAATAGCTTCAGAACGTATAAGTTTATTAGGTTTAATAAACTCTATTTCATCAGGAGCAACAAAACTAAGTCAGGTTTTAGATTTCTTTTCTCCAGAAGAAGCTGGCGAAATTGAAAAAGGCGTAGATTTAGTTTCTCAAGATGAGCAAGTATGTGTGCGCCAAGCTGGCGAAAATCAACGCTTAGTTGCTGGATTATATGATCAGCGTACAAAAAGCTTACAATTTATCCATTCAAAACTACAACCTCAAAATAAAACAACTTATGGTGCAAATGGACGTTATAGCAAAGTATCTTCCGCATCAACACAAGCAACCTTTGTAAGAGGAAGGTTTTAGAAAATGAGTATAGGTTCAGTTGCTAATTATCAGCAAAAGGATGTAGTTTCATTACAAAATCCTCTAGTAGATGCAAAACCTGCGTCAACAGGTGCTGGTTTAGTAAAAGAAAATACTCGCTCGGTACAGTATTCTAAAGAATATTATATTGATTTTTTCTCAGGAAAATTAGGAAGTGCAGAAAATTTAGACAAGTTAGCACATGAGATAGTTCCTTATATTGAAGATGTTTATTATGAAAAAACCGCAAGCGCAGAACGCTGGAAAACATTAAATGGTAATTTGAAAGCAGTATCAGAAAATGTATTAGGTGAATTTGGTTCACTAAAAGGGATAGTTGGCGAAAATTTTTCTTCTGTTTTAGATGCCGCAGAAAATCTTGCTACAAATACAACAGATAAAGCATCGCAAGAAGATTTTTTAGTAAAAGCCAAAGAGTTTTGTGAAAGCATACAAAAAGTGAGCAATTTTTTTACTGAAAAACAAATAGAAACAGAGATGGATATAGTTGATCAGGTAGAAAGTGTTAATAACTTGCTGCAAAGTATTGCTTATGAGAATAAACAAATAAAACAAGGTGCAGGTAATTTCTCAAAAAGAGAAGAATTTATAGGCGAACTTGCTAAATATGTAGATGTAAAAATTGTGTCAAATTTAGGACAGTATGCAGTACAAACGCATTCTGGGCAGAATTTAATAGAAAATGATGAAGCTCGCCCTTTAGAGTATAAATTAGCTCGAGTGGTTGCTAAAAATGAACAGGGTGTGGAAGAAACAAGTAGAATAGAATTTTCTGGTAAACCGCAAGATGAGGTGTTTTTAGAAACCTTAACAGCAGGTACTGGTAGTGATGTGTTTTTCCGTCTTTCTTACGATGGAGGCAGATCATGGTTAAAAGATGCAGATAGTGGCATAAAAATGTATCAGGCAAATACTGGCGAAACAGGTACTGGGCAAATAGATATACAACTAAAAGAGAATGCAAGCTTTTCTTTAGGTGAACAGTTTATTATATCAAGTCATAGTGGATTGTATCAGAAAAATGTGCCATTTGCAGAATTAGAAACTGCTTCAGACTCAGAAACTGCTGAGGACATAGCAAATGCTGAGAATACCGCAAATGAGGAGAATTCTTCTGCAGTTACAAGCGAGAATATTTTAACACCACAGGTATATTTTAACGGACAAGAAAATAAGGATAGAGTAGTATCAGGGAGTATATCAGCATTATTTCAAACTCGAGATACCTATATAGCTAATTATAAAGGGCGCTTAGATACATTTAGCACTGCCTTTATACGTGAAGCACAGAGCCGAGTAGGTGAAGATATTTTTACAGGAAATTCAAGTGCAGATATAGCTGTAAATAATAATATAGCAGAGTTAGAAGCAGAAAATTTAGAAAAACTTACAAATCTTCGTAGTGAAAAAATAGATGTAAGTAGCTCACAAGATGGTTTGTATTTTCAAAACTTACCAAGTTTACTCGCCGCATTATCAGGAAAAGTATCAGCAGATACACGAGTGAGTAAGTTTAATACAGATTTAAACGAAGTGCTCGCAGCAGATGCGCTTACTAGTAAAGTAATACAGAAAGATAATTTAACTGAAGATATAGAAGAAATGGCAAAAATACAGCATTCTTATACAGCCGTAATGGGACTACTAGGAGCTGGAAATAAATTATTACAATCAGTAGTAGGAATGAAAATGTAGCAGCGTAGAAAGCTACAAGAAGTAGGTAAGGGCAAAAAACTACAGGACGTAGTAAGGATTAAATAAACAGTATTTTCTTGTAACAAAGGATTGGAGCAAAAAAATGTTAATTTTGACGCGAAAGCCAGGAGAGATGTTATATGTCGGTGATGATATAACATTTACAGTATTAGGCATACAGGGGCGCCAAGTAAAGCTAGGTATAGAAGTCCCAGAGTATTTAAGTGTTTATAGAGAAGAAATATATAACAAAATAGCCGAGCAAAATAAGAAATCTTTAATGACAACAGATGTAAATTTATTATTGGCGGGGGAATTATGGAAACTGAAGAAAAAAGATGCATAGAAACACGAATAGGTAAGTATGCTATAGATGATACTGCTATAATTTCTTTTCCTCAAGGAATGCTAGGTATAGCAGAGAAGACAAAGTATATAATCTTAGATATGGTAGAACAAAGTCCATTTCGATTACTACAATCAATTGAAGATAAGGAATTTGCGCTTCTAGTAACCAACCCGTATAATTTTATGGAAAAATATCCAGTGGTTGTAGATAAGAACGCAAGGAAATTATTGCAATTAAAAAAGGGAGAACCGTTTGATGTTCTCGTGACAGTAACAATCCCTCAAAATGAGCCTGAGAAATTATCTTTAAATCTAACAGGCCCAATAATTGTTAATACTCGGGAGCAGTTAGCTTTGCAGGTTCCACAGTATGAGCGAGAATCTGAGCGATCATTTTTTCCATTTGAAGGTGTAACTATTCTTTCAACACAAGATTCTACTGTGTCTGCAGATAATGCAATACAGGATAGAGCTTAGTTTACGTAGTGAGCTAAGCTAAGTGAGCTAGGGTAAGTGAGCTAGGTAGAAGTGAGCTAGAATAAGTGAGCTAGAATAAGTGAGCTAGAATAAGTGAGCTAGAATAAGTGAGCTAGGTAGAAGTGAGAAAAGAGAAACTAGGTTTGTCTAATTAGCATGAAATTTTTAGCGCGATAAAATTGTATAAGATTCTTCTGCGCCTAAGAAAAGTATAAAGCAAAAGATAGGCTAGTTAAAAAGTGAAGTGAAGGACGTATTGTCTAGTAATAGTTTTTTAGAATAAGGAAACTATTTTTGAGATTTAGCAGGTACTTTAAAAATACTTGGCTCAGCACGTAAAAGTGAGTCTGCAGCTTTCTGCAAATCAATCTCATAAGTACCTTCTTGTATTTGTTTTTTTAGACTGAGTATTTTTTGAGAATGAGCATTATCAAGTTTTGTTAATTCAGTATGCGTTTGCGCAAGAAAAGTAGCATCTTGGGAAATATTTTTCTGATCGGTACCAGAAGTATTCTTGTTAGTAGTTGCATAGCTAGCAACTTTTGATTTATCCGCGATTTTTTCGCTTTTCTTTGTTTGCTCTTTATTTAAAAGTGCAATTTGGCTAATAACAGAAGTGATGTTAACGTTCATAAATCCTCATCTTTGTTTTCTTCTAGTTTTTGTAGTTCTAGTTCTTCTTTTTCTATTGCGGCTAGTTTTTCTTTTTCAGTTTCATATTGTAACTGTGAAGTACTTTTGTCAATGATGTCGTAAGTAATTTCCCAAAGTTTTTTTATAATATTGGCTTTTTCTTCTTCATCTACTGCAACGAATTTCCCATCTATTTCTTTTAAAATTCTCATTTCTGCCTGAAATGGAGGATGATCAAAAAAAAGTTTTGTTTTAAATTCTTCTTCTAGCTTATTTGTTATTTCGGCAATAATTGGATTTTCTAAAGTCTTTGGTATAAAATTTTCAATTATTTCTTTTGAGATAATATATATGAGCTTATCTCTATCCATATTTTCTGTTTGAAAATCGTACAAACCTTGCGTGCGACTAGAAAGTAAAAGAAAACTATTCTCTTTTAGGTTAAGAGTAGGAAACTTTTGTTCCCCATATTTCTTTGAGCTATATTTTTGAAGAAATGTAGCATGCATAATAATACTGCCTAGTTTTTAGGGATATACATAAAAAAAGTATTTTTTCAGAGATAAAATTTCAAAGTAAGTAAAAAAATGTTTGTATAGTCTTTTAGTTTTGTCTATGTTGTAGATTATGAATAAACAGTTAGAAAAAATATTACTTGTTGTTAAAGCAAATGATGAAAAAGCCCTAGAAACCGCAAAAGTTATAAAAAAATATCTAATCGCTCAAAATAGAGAAGTTGGACTATGCAGCCATTACTCAATAGAGCAAGAACTTGAGCAAGCATTCTCTGATAAAACATGCGATCTTTTTCTAGTACTTGGTGGCGATGGAACATTTGTAAGTGTTGCAAGACGCTATCACCATATGGCACCACTGCTTGGTCTTAATTTTGGCCGTGTAGGCTTTTTGACTGAGTTATCAGTCTTAAATTGGGAGCAAGCGTTATCTAAAATTATTCTAGGTCAGTATCGCATAAGTGAGCGTTCTTGTCTAGTATATAAAATAATCCGAGCTGGAGAAGCTTTTTTAAGTGCTTGTGCGGTTAATGATATAGTGTTAAGTAGATTTGGAATAAGTCGTTTAATAGAGTTTAATTTACGAAAAGAACATGGCGAAGATGTCACTTTTCGTGCAGATAGTTTAATAGTTTCAACGCCAACAGGCTCATCAGCTTATGCTATGTCTGCTGGAGCATCACTTGTGCATCCAGAACTTCCAGCTATTTTATTTACAGCGGTCTGTCCATTTTTAAAAAGTTTTCATCCGCTTGTTCTTCCAGACACGCAAACATATGAAATTGCACTAAATAGTCAGGACGCAGAGCTTTTACTCACTGCAGATGGACAACATATAGAAAATCTTCAGTGCGGAGATATTATTCAAGTAGCACGTCATGAGCAAAATGTCATGATTGTGGAAAGTTTTGAGGAAGATTATTTATCTCGTTTAAAAAAGAGAAATTTTCTTTGTGGCAGTTAATGTATAAAAAAGTTCTTTTTGAGCATAAGTAAATTCCTAGAAATTTGCTCAATTGTTAGTTATGTATTTTTATCTAATATAAAATAAATTATGGTTTAGAATATACTTGAAAGGTAGATAGAGGCTGAAAATGTTTTCTGTGAATATAAAAAAAATGCGCCAGCTTTCTCTTATAAGTTTAATACTTTGTCATGTATTTTTTCTGAGTGCTTGTAAAACCTTTACAGCAGTTTCTCAAAAAGAGCCAACTATTGACTCTGTGCTTGATAATAAAATGAAAGAATTGCAAAAAACTGCAAAATCAAATACCAGCGCTGATTCAAAAGAGCCTTTACTTGATAAAGATGGAAAAGTTCGAGAAAAAACAGCTATATTTGACGCCGTTATTCCAAAAACCTACCGCAAAGCAAATAGTGAAATCGAATATGTCAACTACAAAGATGCGCAAAAAATAGCCATATCTTTTTTTAAAGAGCAAAATCAAGAACAAACATGGGCTGATTTGCGAAAAGGTTTAGAATATTCCTTGCTTTATTTGCTTGATAAAGAAGAACATCTTGTCGCAGCAAAATATGGCGATATCACTCTTACATGGGGCGATTTAAAAGAAACCACTAAAGAGTTTTTAGCAGCATTTAATACTTTATCAGCAGACCCTGTCGCACTTGCTGATCATTTTGCATGGTTTCGAGTGCTTCCAGAACCATCTATGACCGCCTATTATACTCCAACAATAGCTGCAAGCAATACGCAAACAGATGAATATAAATATCCTATATATCGTCGTCCAAAAGATCTTTTGTCGTATAAAAATGAGACTGGTGAGAATATTTATTATCGCCTAAACGGTAAAGAACGAGTGCCATATCATAACAGACGAGCCGTTGATATAGACGGAGTGCTTGCAGATAAAGGGCTTGAAATAGCATGGGTTAAAG
>CAMQUX010000037.1 GCA_947037905.1 uncultured Desulfovibrionaceae bacterium
CCCACTTGCGGGCGTACAGAAATACCACTTATAAACCTTGCAAGATGTGTAGAAGAAAAGTTACAATACGTAACAGAAAATATTAGCGTGGCGGTCATGGGCTGTGTGGTAAACGGACCAGGCGAAGCAAAAGAGGCTGATATTGGCATCGCTGGCGGAAAAAATTGTGGTGTTATTTTCCGAAAAGGAAATGTTATAAAAAAAATACGTGGCGAAGAAAATCTTCTGCCTGAATTTTTAGCTGAAATAGAACTACTACTCAAAGAAAAGCGAGGATTATAATATGCGTCTTAGTAAATTTTATCTACCTACCCTAAAAGAAACTCCAGCAGAGGCAGAAGTTGTTAGCCATAAACTCTTACTAAGAGCTGGGATGATACGAAAACTTACCGCAGGAATTTATTCTTATCTTCCAGCAGGACTCCGCACACTCAATAAAATTTCGCAAATCGTACGAGAAGAAATGGACAACGCCGGTGCGCTAGAAATTCTTATGCCGACCGTGCAACCCGCAGATTTATGGAAAGAAACAGGGCGCTGGGATTTTTACGGTAAAGAACTGCTCCGCATGAAAGATAGACACGATAGAGACTACTGCCTAGGGCCAACGCATGAGGAAGTAGTAACAGATCTTCTTCGCCGTGAGGTTCGCTCGTACAAGCAAATGCCTTTAAACGTCTATCAAATTCAAACAAAATTTCGCGATGAAATCCGCCCACGTTTTGGGCTCATGCGTGGTCGTGAGTTTCTTATGAAAGATGCATATTCTTTTGATATAAACGAAGAAGGTGCAGATAAAAGCTATAAAGCAATGTATGATGCATATATGGCAATATTTACACGCCTAGGGCTTGATTTTCGCCCTGTTGAGGCAGATTCAGGCTCAATCGGTGGTAGTTTCTCGCATGAGTTTATGATTATTGCAGATACTGGCGAAGACACAATAGCCATCTGTGAAAATTGTACCTACGCTGCAAACTTAGAAAAAGCAGAAGTGGTGTATGCTAAAAAAGAGTGTGTTAAGAAAGAAGTAACACAAACAGAAGAAGTGCTCACACCAGATACACATACCATAGCTGAGCTTTGCACTTTTCTAGAGTGTGCACCAGAAAAAACAATAAAAACACTGTTATTTAATGTAGACGGCGAAGCAGTTGCAGCTCTTATTCGAGGCGATAGAGAGCTGAACGAAATAAAACTTAAAAACTTTTTAAACGCAACCGAGCTAGAATTTGCAAATAAAGCAGAAGTAGAAACATGGACAAACGCTCCCACTGGTTTTGCAGGACCTAAAAATTTATCTGTCAGTAAAATAATTGCAGATAACGAGCTTCTTTTAGATACTGATTATATTACTGGCGCAAATAAAAAAGATACACATCTACTGCATATAGATTTAGAAAGAGACTGTACAATCACCGCATACACCGACCTACGTGTGATAACAGAAGATGATAGCTGCCCTCGTTGTGGTGGTGCTATTTCTCTAAAAAAAGGAATTGAAGCTGGGCATGTTTTTAAACTCGGCACAAAATATTCAAAATGCATGAACGCTGCCTATCTTGATGAAAATGGCAAAGAACAAACAATCATCATGGGTTGTTATGGTATTGGTATATCTCGTCTTATTGCTGCATCTATAGAGCAAAATCATGATGAGCATGGTATTATTTTTCCGCCACAAATTGCGCCATTTGAAATAGCGCTTCTAAATCTTACTCCAAAAGATGAAAAAACAAGCGAAAAAGCAGAAGAAATATACACGCTCCTTCAAGGTCTCGGTATTGAAGTACTTTATGATGACACTACAGAGCGAGCTGGTGTTAAATTTAACAACGCAGATTTACTTGGGCTGCCAATGCAAATACTCGTTGGGGCAAAAAGTCTTGATAACGGTATTATTGAAGTAAAAAACAGAAAAACTGGTGAAAAAAATGAGCTTAAAATTGACAACTTACGTGAGAACATTTTAAACTGGCGTGATACTGTTATTCTTTCTTGGAAGAAGAGCTAATATAATATCAAATGTGTGTTTTATTTAAGAATATATTGAGAATTAGATCTTAAATGCTTAAATTATTATCTTAATATTATTTCTAAAGAAAATACGACTTAGTTAAACAACTAAAATCATTATATTTATTACTGATTTTTTTTAAAAAATAGAGATAGTGCATAAGAGTAAATGAGAATATCTTTTATAGATTCCATATCTTGTATATAATCTATATCTTATGGATTCCATATCTCGCATATTTTGAATATATGCCATATTTCGCATAAGTATTGGGTATTTTAGCGTATAAAAAAATCTCACTGCACACTCTATTTCGCACATATAAGAATATCCAAAGATTATGAAAATATTCCAAGTTGCAGAACTTACTGATCAAATACACGATGTGCTCGAAACTGAATTCCCTTTTATTTGGGTAAAGGGAGAGGTGCAAAATTATACACAGTCGCAAAAAGGACATTGTTATTTTTCTTTAGTGGACGGGAAAAGTTCTTTGCCTGTTGTGTGGTTTCAGCAAAATCAATGGGTGAGTGCAAATAAAACAGATGAGAAAGAAAAAATTCATCCTCTCACAGGGGAAGTAATAGCAGATACTGCCCCGCAAGTAGAAAATGGACAAACCGTTCTCTGCTCTGGGCGAATTAGCGTTTATAAGGTGCGTGGAAGCTATCAGCTTCTAGCAGAACTTGTTCAAACAGAAGGTATGGGCGAGTTGCAAGCTCTTTTTGAGGAGCTTAAAAGAAAACTGCAAAGGCTTGGATATTTTGAGAGAGAAAGAAAAAAAGACTTACCTAAAAATCCGCAAACACTTGCTATTATAAGCTCTCCACAAGGAGCAGTTATACACGATTTTTTACGCATAGCACAATCAAGAGGACTTTTTTGTAAAATTTTATTTTTCCCAGTGCTCGTGCAAGGAACAGATGCCAAAAAACAAATTGTAGCAGCACTTAAAAACACAGAAAAATATCCTGAAATTGACTGTGTTGCGCTTATACGAGGTGGTGGCTCCCCTGAAGATTTATGGACCTTTAATACCGAGGCTGTTGCAACTGCGATATTTAACTGTCCATTTCCTGTTATTACAGGCATTGGGCATGAGCCAGATGTCTCCATTGCGGATTATGTTGCAGACTACCGTGCAGCAACTCCAACACACGCAGCACAGGTTCTTTTTTCTGAAAAAGAAGAACTTGCAAAAACATTGAGTATAAAAAAAGAAAGCTTGCAAAAATCCATCATGAACATTTTTGCGAAGAAAAAATATTCTTTGCAAAAAGAAAGTGAGATGCTCGCAAATCTTAATCCTAAAAAAAATATAGAGCATCTTTTTAGATTAGTCCCTCAATGGAAAAAACAGCTTGATCTGCTTTTAAAAACAAAAATAATCCTTGCTAAAAATGCACTTATACAGTGTGATACAAAACTAAGAGCACAAAAATTCGAGATTGTGGGGCAAAAACAACAAGAACTTGCACTTTATGCAACAAAACTTGCTGGATTAAATCCGAAAAAACCGTTAGAGAAAGGATATGCTTATATAAAAAGAGAAAATGGACAAATACTTAAATCTATTAATGATGTAGAGAAAGATGAAATTCTTTTATTGCATCTCCTTGATGGTACAGTTACAACTCAAACTATCAAAAAAGAAAAAAATAAGTGATACAATTATTGTAGCCTCAAGCGGTATATTTATAAGCAGTACTATTGGAAATAATATAATCGCAAGGATACTCCAATCTCAAATACTTTAATCCTAGCTACATAATAGAAAGCTACTTCGATTTCAAAAAATGTAATAGCACACAACATACTAGAAACACTGCAAATATTTGCAATCTAACAGAAAATACTACAAACATACGTAGTGCAAATATGTGTAATATAATAGAAAACACTACAAACATCAGTACTACAAGCATAAACAATATTAAAAAATAAAGAGGATAGTATGGCCTTATACGGTTCAGATATAGAGAATAGAAAAGAGGATAATAAAACTGTCTATACACGAGAAAGTCGCTCACAAAAGAAACGAAATAGCTGTGCAGTGCAAGATTTAGGACTTGAAGTTGCTGAGTTACCTAAAAAAACACAGCTAAAACTTGAAGTTTCTCCTGAGCTAAAAAAAGCACTACTCGATCTTCCAAAAATTCCAACATTTGAAGGAAAAAGAAGGCAGACTCAATATATTGGTGTACTTATGCGAGAAGAAGACCATGAATATATTGACACATTTCTCAAAGAACATAGCACAAAATATTCTCTTAACCATAAGCGTTTTATGAGTCTTGAAATTTTACGCACCATGCTCATTGATGGCGATGCTGATGTTTTACAAGAACTCATCAGCCTTTGTCCAAAGCTTGACCATAAACTTTTAAGACAACTTATTAGAAATGCACAGAAAGAAACAACACAAAAGAAAGCTGCAAAAGCTATTTTTCAAATGATTCAAGCTATACCTACCGAAGAGGTAAATGCTATTATTGCAAAAAAAAATCAGAAAATATCTAAGACTAAATCAACTGAGTCAACTGAGGAACCAGAGTCAACTGAGGTAGCTGAGGTAGCTGAGTCAACTGAGTCATCTTAAAAATATAAAAACTAGAATATATAAAAATTTAACCATTACTTATTAAGTAAAAAAATACTTATGTATACAATACTCACATAGAGCTAGCATATATAAAGATATGCACGGTTAAAAATATTCAACTATTAGACAATTACTGGCAAAAATATAACTTGCTACGTTGTAAACTGTTAGAACTAAAAATGACTAAAGCTATATAGTACTTGAAAACTGTAAACAGCAAGTACGTAAATAGAATAAAAAAATTATGCGTATAAAAAAAGAGAATAAATATATTTATTCTCTTTTTTTATACTTTATATCTCATATTTTATATTCCAAAAATACTTTAGTTAAAAATTATCGGTGTTTCTCCAAAGCGCTAATAATTTTATCTTCATTCATGCACGCATGTCCCATTAACGCATAATCTCCGTTAATCCATACGAGTGGTGTGAGCGCAACTCCCATTTCTAGTATTTTATTTGCTTCCACAACACATTCTATTTTGTAAACTAGCTTTAACTGTTTTGCTAATTCTGCAATATTACTTGCTATAGCTTCCCCTTTTTTTCTGTTCTTATCTAATACGAAAATATTCATTCAAAGCCCTCCCAAAAAAAATAGGATTATTATTTCTACTAGCATAATAATCCTATCGGCAGGTATTATTTTCGCATTATTTTTACATTATTTCTAAGTTATTTTTTTTCAATTTTATTATTATTATTTATTCACCTAAGATTGGCATAGCTCGCAGCTGTGCATGCTCTATACTTTTTTGTATATGCTCTGCTTGTGTCATAAGCCATTTATCTTGAATTTGACTTATTTTCTCTTTCTGCAATTTTTCCACAATTTTTTCTGCTATTGCATCTAAGGCTGTTTCAGAAATTATTTTTGTTTCCATATAACTATTTATAAAACTTTCTAACTGTTCTGCAAATTTCCTTGCATCTGTCGATAGTTCTTTTAAAGCATGAAAGCTCCATTTATAAAACGGTTTATATTTTTTCTCTAAAAGAAAATATGCCGATAGGGCATTATCCACATAATGTAAAATAGAAAGTGCCACTGCGCCATTATCCTTTCGTTCTTGCATTCTAAGAGCATTATATTGCCCTGTTTGTGCCATAAGCGCCAAATTTCTTGCTAATTTTTTCTTGAATATATCATCTGGATAAAAAGCTAACAGCTCTTGTCTGATACTTGAAAAATCACCTAATTTATCATGAAATACTTTTCCATTTGTTGTGCTTGCTAAAAATTCTGGAGACATTCTTCTCCATTCTGATAATTTTGTCGGCTTTGCTACAATTCCTAAAAAGCGCCCATAAAATTCTTCTATAGAAAAAACTCCCACTCGCTCGCTCTGACTTGCATCTAAAAATTTATTTTTGTAGCCTTTATATTCAGCAGGAAGAGCTAAAAATAAACCTAAAATTTTATCTCGCCACTGAGGCAGTAATCTTTCAGGCAACCACACACAAAAACCAGCGCCAAAATCATGATCCTGTGAGGTTTTATCATCAAAGCCTAAGCATTCAGAACCTTCTCCCACTAAGCCCGCAGCTATTATATCCATAAGTTCAGGATGCTGAGCCATTACTAATGGCTCAAAGCATTCCGTATAAAATGATTCTGCTAAAACAAGACCTTTCATGCTATTCTTCTTTTTTTGCACGAAGAAGTGCTTCTTTTTCTTCTAAACTTGGCATATCGAGTTTTTTGTATAGGTTTCTATAACGCTGTTGCATGAGATTAATGCTTGCTTCTGAGGCTTCATTAACTGTTGTGTAGTAGTGCAATAAACTTTCTTCTGAATAGGTTTCAAGCTCTGCTGAAAGATACGCACAAAAACCTTCTATGTTTGTTCGAAAGGAATATGGATACAGTTTATGAAGTTCTTCTAACCATGCTTTTTCGATATTTACTATTAATGGGATTACTGCAAAATCAGATATTTGTGGTATGAGATTATCTATGCGAGCATATTTTTCTGTCATAAAATTACGCCCTGCTTCCTCTGCTTGCTCTAAATCACGCAAGTACGAAACAAGAAAAACATCTTCTTGTACAGAAAAAGTCATCCAGCGCATAGCCCTAAATGTTTGTGGGTGCTCCTGACAAGCTGAACGCCCACCTGCATTACTTACTGTATCAAACATTGCAAATTCTTTATCTATTACTAATTCTAATAATTTCTCACGTGTTTCCATTTGCTCTTACTCCTTATTTTTTATTACGATTTACTTATTTATTTTAACTCGTCTACATTCTTTATTTATCTATTACTTAAGTTTTTACTTATTAACTACTTTCTAACTTTGTTCATTAAGCACTTATTGTCTTTACTTATCTACTAGTTACGTTCTTTATTTATTTGATCTTTGCATAATACAATGTTTTGCTTTAATGCATCATACTCTACGCTCTCTGCCATACCTATATAGGAATACATTGCTTGAGCTTCTTCTAAAAATTCTAATGCTCGTTTTCCTTGCCCTGCTTCAAGAAAAGAAACCCCAGCATTTACTAAGGAAAAAGCTGTCTCTGCATGCTCTCCGAAATGTTTTTTCCGTAACTTCACTGCAGACAGATGGTAATGTGCCGCTTTATTATATTCCTCTTCTTTTTCTGCTATTCTTCCTAAATTATTAAAAACATCAGCAACTTTTATATGATCTTCTGCTCCTAAATCTTCCAAATGCTGTATGCATCTTTGTAAGTATTCTTTTGCTTTTAGATATTCTTCTGTTGCATAATAACATGAGGATATATTGAGATATAAATCAACGATTACTAGTGATAAAAATTGTTCTGTTTCTTGTATTTCTTCTGCTTGCGCAAAGACCTCAAGAGCATTGGTAAAATCAGTTAGTAAAAAATATGTTCTGCCATGATTTAATATAAATTGAAGAAAAAGCCCCTGCGAAATATCCTCTGTAATTAATGTAAGCCCTTTTTGTTGCACTGCAAGAGCGCTTAAAAAGTTTTCTTCTGCTATATATATTTTACTTAATGCATCACATGCCATAACTTGTATATAGGCACTTTCATTTTTTTCTATACACTCTAAAAGTATTCGTTGTTGTTCTTCTTTTGTCTCTGCAATAAAAGACTCTTTAAATATATTCCACTGTGCAATGCTCATTTTAAGCCCTCTCTTATCAGTATTTATATCAAAAAAATTCTAACTTACTGTAAAATATATTTCTTGCTAAACATAACGGTGTATATTGTAAACAGCTTAAACTATCTGTGTACTGTCTTTTTGTATTATTTGTTTATACAATTGTTCGTACAATTTTGTTCATGTAATGGTGCTTATTCTCAACTACAATTATGAATATTCTTGTTGCTATTATAATCACTTTTTTGCTTAACGCAAACACTTAAAACATCATAAACAAAAAGGAATATAAACTAATGGTTCATATTCCTTTTTATTTTATTTTATTTACTTTCACGGTGATAGACATCTTCTAATCGGACGATGTCATCTTCTCCAAGATATGCCCCTGTTTGCACCTCTATAAGCTCAAGAGGGATTTTCCCCGGATTTTCGAGCCTGTGTACCATGCCTACTGGAATATATGTTGATTGGTCTTCTGAGAGCAAAATTTCATTCTCCCCAAGTTGTACTTTGGCAGTTCCTTGTACAATAATCCAGTGTTCTGCCCTGTGATAATGTTTTTGCAGAGAAAGACATCCACCAGGATTTACAAGGATTCTTTTCACTTGAAAGCGAGCAGATTGCTCAAGAGATTCAAAACTCCCCCAAGGGCGAAAAACTTTTCTATGATTTATTATTTCTGAGCGATTTAAATGGAGCAGTTTATTATAAATATTCTTAACATCTTGTGTTTTATCTTTATTTGCAACAAGAAGAGAATCTGCTGTTTCTATTATTACTAAATTTTCAACACCTGTTGTTGTGACTAAGCGATTTTCTGCATAAATATAACAGTTTTTTGTTTCATCGTGTATAACATCGCCAAAGCATACATTATTTTGTGCATCTTTTTCTGCCACCTCAAATAATGCTCCAAAAGAGCCTAGATCATTCCACGGGGCATCAAATGCGACCATTGCACATTTTTCTGTTTTTTCCATAACTGCATAATCTATTGAATCAGAGGGTGTTTTCTCAAAAGATTTTTCTTCTAAGCGTATGAAGTCTAAATCTTTAAAAGAATTTTTAACTGCTTCTTTAGTGCCTGAGTATATATCTTTAGCGTATTTTTCTAATTCCGCTAAATAATTTTTTGTCTGAAAAACAAACATGCCACTATTCCAAAGATAAGAGCCATCTTTTATATATTCTTTTGCTGTTTTTTCATCTGGTTTTTCTACAAAATTTTCTACCAAAAAGCCTTCGCCAACAGCCTTTCCTTTTTGTAAATAACCATAACCTGTTTCTGGAGCAGTTGGAACTATTCCAAAAGTAACTAAATATTCTTCTTTTGCAAGGGTGCATGCTTTCATTACAGCTTGCGAAAATAAGTTATTATTTTCTATTATATGATCTGCGGGCAAAACTAAAAGAATCGTTGCTGGGTCTTCTTGTAAAAAAGCTGCTGCTGCAATTCCTGGTGCTGTATTTCGCCCTACAGGCTCTAATATAATTTGACAGTCGCCATTTAAAAAACGTGCCTGCTCTGCGACCAAAAACCGATGATCTGCATTGCAAACAATACATGGAGAGAGTATCTCTGCTTCAATCTCAAGTTTTTTTACTCTTTCTAAGGTTTCTTGAAAAAGTGTGCCTGTTTGAAAAAAATCAAGAAATTGTTTTGGATATAAATCTCGAGACAAAGGCCAAAGGCGTGAACCTTTACCTCCGCTTAAAATAACTGGACGAATTTTTATTGTCATAAAACACTCTCTTTAGCGTACT
>CAMQUX010000038.1 GCA_947037905.1 uncultured Desulfovibrionaceae bacterium
GCAATGGAAATGCAAGATGCTACTCTCTTAAAACTTCCTCATAACTGGCATTTAGAATAAGGCTTTTTATGAGTGTATTAGGAAATCGCCCCATGTGGTTATTTGTTTTTTTCGACCTGCCTGTTACATCTAAAGAAGAGCGAAAAGCAGCTACTTTTTTTAGGCGAGAGCTATTAAAAGATGGCTATTTAATGCTTCAATTTTCTGTATATGCACGCCCCTGTGGCGATTGGTCTCGCTTAGAAAAGCACAAAAAACGCCTGCAATATACCTTACCTCCGCAAGGTTCTATAAGGGTTTTGCCCATTACAGACAAACAGTTTCAAAATATGGAAGAACTTATTAATTGCGAAAAATTTAAAAAAAGCAAAGAACACCAAAACTGCCAACAACTGCTCCTTTTTTAAAATACCATAAAAAAACGGATAAAAATTGAGAAATTTCTTCTTAATTTTTATCCGTTTTTTTGCAAGCAAAATAAGCAAAAATGCTTAGCCCGCAAGCACTAATCATAAGTATATTATGTTCTACTTATATCATACCTAAAATAAATGTAAACCATAGCGTTATACGCTTCTACGTATGCTGCATCTACATTATGTTCTACTTATATCATACCTAAAATAAATGTAAACCATAGCGTCAAGTACTTCACGCTTTCCGTCTTTGTTATTATGTTCTACTTATATCATACCTAAAATAAATGTAAACCATAGCTGTATTAAGTATCTATGTAGACTTAACGGAATTATGTTCTACTTATATCATACCTAAAATAAATGTAAACCATAGCGTCGTGCGTTCTTCTACATGCAAAACATTTATTATGTTCTACTTATATCATACCTAAAATAAATGTAAACCATAGCGTAGTCTTCTCGGTACTGCGTATGTTTTTAATTATGTTCTACTTATATCATACCTAAAATAAATGTAAACCATAGCGACAACTGTCAGGGTATTTGTTGTTTTCTAATTATTTGCTATCTTGTATATTATACACAATATTAAATAATAAAAGAAACGAAAAAATATCTGCTATACCTAGATATCTGATACTTCTTTTTCAACTATAAACATATAACTTGGGATAGGATATATTGCACCAAGTGTTACAAGTGCGCATAACATACTCAACACTACATATGCTGGATTTGGCTTTGAATCTAATGCAAATTTAAAACTCCAGCCGTCACGGTTTAATTTTACCAGCTCTTTCTCTAGTTTCATTTTTGGACTAGATACCATTCCTGCAATCCAACCACCACGAAGATTCATACCAATTACTCTATTTTGTTTCATTCTATTGCCTCTTTAATTATTTACTATCTTGTATATTGTACACAATATTAAATATAAAAGAAACGAAAATTCTTCAGAGTTCCCCCTAAGCCATAAGCTAAAATAACCTTAACGTAACTGACTGTCCTTACTACCCTTCCTATTATACAATGAAACCTTTTCCATGCTCTCGTCTCGCTCTTGCTGACACACTACACATAAACGAACTCCCACTAATGCAAGTCGTCTTGCTTCGGAAATCTCAATGCCACATTCCTCGCAAAATTCTAAGCTCTCTCCGCTCGGTAAACTGTTGCGAATTCGCGCTATCTCATCGTTCACGCTGTCCTGTATCTGCTGATTAACTCCATCATCATTTGTCCAGCCACCTGCCATAGATACCCCTCCTATCAACTAAAAAACATACTCGTAAAATCCCAAGGTATAATAAATATAATTCGTTTAATAAAATAATCAATACCTATTCATCAAATAATAATTAGATAAATAAAAAAGCCCCAGTATTGGAGCTTTTTCATTTATCGTTATTTTATTTTTTTCTGTTTTATCTATATCTAATCTAGTTAGTTTTATTTATATCTCTATTTCTCTTAAAGCTCACTTCTAAAAAGTAAAACGTACGCCTAAAAGTGTTTGTAGATTAGCAATATTTCCATCTTCACTTAAATTACTAGGAACATTTTCTAAACGAACATAACGACAGTTTAAGTCGAGCGCAATACTAGGAACTATATTAAATGTAAAACCCGCTCCTGCGTTCCAAGCAAACATATCAGGAGTGTTGCTCTGCCCGAGGCTTCCCTCTAAAATAATACTGCCTGCTCCTACACCACCGCCTATGTACGGGGTCCATCTGCTGCCTTTCTTATTAAAATCAAAATACATATTTGCGAAAACCAATTCAGTTTCTTTTAATGTCCAAGATGGTGTTCTAGAATCATATCCATCCTTTTCTTCTCGAGCTATTGAATATTCACCTTCCACTCGTAAAAAACCAAATTTAAACCCAGCCGCTACTGCGTAACCTAGTGAATCTTGAAATCTTACTAACTCGTTTCCTGTTGCAGAGTCCATAAATCTATGCTGACTATATATATAGTTAAATTTAGGAGCCACATAAAAACCACTTTGTTTTACTTTGCTTTTTGCAACTGGTTTAAATGCTATTGCCTTTTTCCCCACTTTTTTAGGAGAAACTTTTTTTGCATGCTTAGTAGTTTTTACTACACCCTCTGCATCTGTTCCAATATTTACCGTTATATTAATATTGATATCTTTATTATCATTATCTTTCATAGTATCTGTAACTGTTAAAGCTTTTTCAAGGCTTTCTTTAATCACTAAATCCATATCTACATCTTCCGCATGTGCGATAGAAATCGAAGCAATTTGAACTAATCCTATCAGTAAAAAAATCTTTAACGAATTTTTCATGGGAACCTCAATTAATATTATTATTTCTTTTACTATATATGCTTTTTTTAAATTAGTAAATCTAAATTACTTAATAAGCTTTAAAAAGCAAATAAATTTATACCCTTATCCTATATCTTATTAGCCAAGCTACTTTTTTACTTGATAAAATTTAGTTCTAAAAAAACAAGGACTCTTTATAATTTTTCATTATTTTTTGCAGATTTATCGTTAATTGCAAGCAATATCTCTTTGTAATACTCAGGATATTCCTTAGAAAACTCATGAATTTTATCCATCTCTTTTATCTCAAGGCACGATAATATATATAGCTGAGCAATGTCTAATATCTCACTGCTCTTATCTACTTTGTATCTTTTTTCCAGTTCCTCATAAAAACGCATGCAAGATATACCATTTTTTCTATTCCAGTTTGTATTCTTAAATGCATGCAAGCCAAATACTCCGCCCTCATGCAAGCGATAAACAGACATCACTGTCTCTAAAAACCCTACATTGCCACGTTCTGCATGCAATAAATGTAAAAACCAATCTAAGGGTAAAATCCCTTTAGGGAAAATATCCTCTAAACTTTCTTCTACAAAACGCCAACGATACATTACACTGCTTGTTAGACAAAAATTATTCTCCACTAACTTCTCTAAAGTAAAAGGAGCTTTACTAGCACTTGGGAAAATCCCTTCTGAACCCTCTTGCCCTTCTTTTATTATTCTTCCAGGATGAAAACACATACTACACTCTGGGTTTGCTTCTAAAAAATCTACCTGCTTTTGCAGTTTGTATTTATAATTAAAATAATCATCCCCTTCGCAGTACGATACATATTGAGTCTTTGCTCTGCTCAATGTATCTAAATAATTTCTCTCTACACCTAAGTTAGTCTCTCGAAAAATAACCTCGATCTTCTCTGGATATTTCTGTGCATATTTCTTTAATATTTCTGTAGTCCCATCGGTTGAGGCATCATCTGATATAAGTATCTTAAATGCAAAATTTGTACGCTGTTCTAAAAAACTATCAAGCGCTTGGCCTATAAACTTTTTGTGATTATAAGTTAATGATACTATAGTTAATTTTTCCATCATTATTCCTTCTAAATATTTATTCGCCTTATTCTAATAAAATATCTTATGCTAATAACTATTTTATCTGCCAAAATAGCAAATACTTTATATATCTATTTTAAAACTAAAATATGCGAACTTACCAAGTGCCTTATTCTTCAAATATTTTAAGAATTCTTATAATATAACGCCCAGTTATCTAAGATATCTTTCTTTCTCTCAGCTATTTTTTGAGCAGGACTACCGGCATAAATTGACCATGGCTCTGTTTCCTTTATTACTAAACTCATAGCCCCAATCGCTGTTCCCTCTGCAATACTTGCACGTAAAACACAACTGTGCGCACCTATTAATGCAAATTTTTCTATCATTATTTTGCTCTGCAATACTTTTCGGCATTTTTCTAAAACCGTAGGATTGGTCATATACGTACCATCAAAAGTATCGCTCTGTGCGATGATAGAACTTTTTGTTGATATTGAAGAAAAATCGCACATTTCTATTAGACTCTCACTACTTGAAAATAAAGATGCATAGGCAGAAATATGCACATTATCGTGCAAAATTATTTGCCCAGAGAGTATACAAAAATCATCAACTCGGACATTATTCCCAAGGGATATTTTATCTGCCAAATAGAACTGTGCATTCTTACTTATTTGTATATTTTTCCCATAAGATTTAAAGCCAATCTTTGCAACTTCTTCTTCCGATAAAAAACTTGTGCTCATTTAAACACCCTATTCCCTTAAAATAAACTATAAAAAATCTTATATTATTTACGCATTAACTATTAGCAGATATCTTCTACTCTCTTTAAAGTTTATAAAAACCCGCAAGAATTTAAGCTTATCGATAAGCTTAATATAAATCAGCTATTTTTAAATCCATTCGTTATCTTTTAACTAACAATATTCTTTTTTATTATACGACTAATCTTCTCTGCATTTTCTTCTGATAATTCAGTTGATAAAGGAAGACATGCTATTCGTTTCGAAACATCTTCTGACACAGCACATTCCTGATAATCGATATATGGCAATGTATTGAGACTTGGATAGAAATACCTACGCGGATAAATATTCTCTTTAGCTAATGCCTTAAAAACTTGTAGCAAATCTTCTTCAGATTGAAAAAGAACAGGATAATAAGCGTAATTATAAACTAAGTTTTCCTGTTTTTTAGGACGTTCAACACAAGTTGCTAAGAAATGGTCGTATATTTCCGATATTTTTTTGCGCTTTGCGATGATTTTTTCAATATATGGAAAATTTGCAAGCCCCATGGCAGCATGTAATTCTGATTGTTTCCCATTTATACCGAGACAAAAATGATCATCATTTAAGTGTCCAAATCTTTTTTGTAAATCTATTTTTTTTGAAATACTTTTATCTTTTATAATACATGCGCCACCTTCTGCAGTGTGGAATATTTTTGTCGCATGGAAAGAGAGTGTTGATATATCTCCATACGCACATAAAGACTTACCCTCATATATAGCGCCAAAAGCATGAGCTGCATCGTATATAACTTTTAAATTATATTCTTTTGCTAAAGCCTCTATTTTAAGAACATCACACGCATAGCCAAAAACATGCACCCCTAATATTGCTTTTGTCTGGGGGGTAATTTTTTCCTTTATTTTATCCACATCAATGGTAAAATTTTCTTGATTTATATCAACAAAAACTGGCTTACAACGCTGCCATAATATACTTGAAACAGTCGCTACATAAGAAAAAGGAGTAGTAATAATTTCGCCACTGTCTAAGCTTAGAGAAGACAACGCAAGTTGTAGTGCTACGGTTCCATTAGATACATACTGAAAGTTCTCTACGCCTAAAAAAATTTTCAGTTTTTCTTCAAGCTCAATGAGTAGACTGCCTTGATTCGTAAGCTGTTTTGTATCAAAAATTTTTTTGATATATTTTTCATACTCTTCTAATGGAGGCAAGAACGATTCTGTCACATATATATTTTTCACAACAGTTCCCTTTTTACAACGAAGTATTCATAGTTTACGACTTATATTAGAATAAGACCTAATGATGCCTACTGTGATATTTAGTGATGAAGTACAATTTCAAATACAAACAAAAAACTGAACATCTTTTTTCAATTTATAGAATTACTCTTATTTACTCTGTTTTTTTTAAATAAGCAATTTTTATGCCTGATATTTATTTAATTTTAGTATTTGCTAACCCTTTTTTTCAGAGAATACCGCAGCAATATTTTTCATTTACTCACTTAATATAAAAGTTATGAATTTGTAGACGACAAGGATGACGGCTTCAAAATAAAGACAAAAATGAAAGACGCAAAAGAAGCACAATAGAGAGCTAAAATAGCATAATAGCATAATGGCATAATGGCATACAGTTAAAAGAAGCACATACCATGCGTAAAGGATATAGAGTGCATAAACTCTATATAGTAAAGGAAAGGTATGTATACACATAAAATATGATGTATACATGCTATACATATTTTAAATCTTCAGTGGTAATGATTGTGTATTACTTGTGTATTGATTGATAGACTTAGCATATTGTGCGTGTGGCTATTATTGCGTGGATCTATTGTACACAGGCATATTCTGCGTAGGCTATCTTATTACATGATAGTAGTACTATATTATATAGTAGATATCCCCCCTACAGGCTCTACTATAAATGTAATCTTGTAACAGTGCATTGTTTACAATTTTTTATTTTATAACTAGAGAGCTTTAAAGAATGCCTTAATTTTATTTTATGACAAAGTCTTGTTTATTCTCATAACTGCATTTGAATTATACTAAGAGTTTATTTATACCTATATTATATTTTACAATAAATATGGTAAACGCACTCTATAAAACTGCATACTAAAGTAAATTGCTACAAAAATATTTTGAATAATAAATATACCTTTCTGACTTCTAAGCTTAATTTTAATTTTATTTCCTATCACCTATATTTTAACTCCTAATCTTTAGGTCCTAATTTTCTATCTTTTAATTTCTATTTCTTAACTTTTTGCTCCAATCTCCTATTTCCTATTTTCTACGTCCTATTTTTTGAGTCCTACCTTTTAGCTTTTAACTCTAACCTTTTATTTTTTTCACCCTCCTATTGCTCTATATTTAATTCTTCGACTATCTTTACAAGACACTATATTATAGCAATTATGAACACTGTTTCTAGCATTACCTACTTATTGAATATCATACAACACGCCACATACCGTACATTATATACAGATCGACATACACAGTACTCCGTGAACGACTTACCATATGTAGCACGCCACAATTTTATATTTTTAATTATCCCAAGAACACCATCATACTACAATTAGTTTCATGTGAAACATTTCATCAATAATACTATTTTAAAAATCCCCCAAACGGTCAAAAGAATACTAAAAAAAACTTTAGAGTTTTCCAACTCTGTGTTTCACGTGAAACAGTCGCACATAGAAAAATAAAGAATTATTTTTCTGCAAACTATTTATGAAGAAATTATATATTTAGGGTACAAAAAAATAAATCATCATAAATCTAATTTTAAACTTGTAAAAAAATAAAAAGCTCTTTAAGGTGTTTTTTCGATTCGAGAATAATTTCATAAAATATTTGAAGAATTTTTGATGCATTTTGATACATTTTTGATACATTTTTGATACATTTTTGATATACTGTAAATGTTTCATGTGAAACATTTACATAAAAAGGAGCTACTATGTCCCGCATTATCGCTATCGCAAACCAAAAAGGCGGAGTAGGAAAAACCACAACAAGCGTTAACCTTGCTGCATCTCTCGCTGTGATGGAAAAGAAAACACTCATCATCGATTGCGACCCACAAGCAAATGCTACAAGTGGACTTGGCATAGACCCTACCATAAAAAGAGAAAATATTTACACAACGCTACTAGAACCAACAAACGTAGCTAGCGCAATACTCGAAACTGAAATACCTTTTCTACATGTACTGCCAGGCACACAAGATTATGCTGGCGCAGAAATAGAGCTTGTAGATAAATTTGGAAGAGAGTTTTACCTAAAAGAACTTATTGCAGAAATCCCAAAGGACTATGAATATATAATCCTCGACTGCCCACCTTCTCTTGGGCTACTTACAATTAATGCCCTCTGTGCAGCAGAAGAATTACTCATTCCGCTACAGTGTGAATATTATGCACTTGAAGGGATAGCACAACTATTAAAAACAAGAGAACTACTAAAGAAAAGACTCAATCCTGAGCTTAAAATTTTAGGCATTGTACTCACTATGTATGATCAAAGAAATAACCTCGCAGGACAAGTACAAGAAGAAGTACAACACTCACTACCACAATATTTATTTGAAACTATTATTCCACGAAACGTGCGTTTATCTGAAGCTCCAAGCCATGGAAAATCTGTCATAAATTATGATATTAAATCTAAAGGTGCAGAAAGCTACCTTAAATTAGCAAAAGAAGTCTCAATACGTACAGCTATTAACTAGTTTAAAATAATTGAACAACTGTCAATTAGATGAAAAGTTAAGAGAACAGAGCACTTCATACATTTACAATCAAAAGAAAAAGAGGATATCATGAGTTCAAATTCAAGAGGTTTAGGAAGAGGACTTGGTGCATTACTTGGTGCTAGCGAAGAAGAAACTACAGAGGCAAATGCACATTCTGTTATGGACATAAAACTCTCATCAATTTTTGCTAATCCTAAACAGCCTAGAAAATTCTTCGACGATGAGGCGTTAAAAGATCTTTCTGCCTCTATAAAAGAACAAGGTGTACTGCAACCTATTCTTGTAAGAGAAACGCCCAAAGGATATGAAATTATTGCAGGAGAAAGACGTTTTCGCGCATCAAAGCTTGCAGGCAAAGAAACTATCCCTGCCATCGTGCATAGTATAGATGAAAAAAAAGCACTTGCTATAGCGCTTATTGAGAACATTCAAAGAGAAAATCTTTCTGTGGTTGAAGAGGCTACAGCGTATAAAAATTTACAAGAAAACTTCTCATACACTCAAGAAGAACTCTCAAAAATACTCGGCAAAAGTCGTTCTGCCATAGCAAATACATTACGTTTATTATCGCTACCTCAAATTATTCTTGAGGCTTTAAATGATAGAAAGCTCACTGCTGGGCATGCAAGAGCTATTCTTGCTTTTGAAAATGAGCACGAAAGAATTATCTGTTTTGAAGAAATTCTCTCTGGCGCATTAACTGTAAGAGATGCTGAAAAACTCGTACAAGGAACAAAAATAAAAAAAGAAAGCGCTTCTGCTCCTAAGGGAAAGAATCTCTTTGCTAAAAACTTTACAAAAAAACTAGAAGAACAGTTAGGATTAACTGTCAAAGTTACTGGCCTAGAAGAAAAAGGAAAGATTAGCTTTGAATATACAAGCGCTGAAGAACTCGCTACTCTTAAAGAAAAATTAGGACTCATATAGTCTCTATATTAATAATTACTCTTATAAATTAACTCACTTTTAAAGTTGATCAACACATATGAAGCTTTATAAAGCTAAACTGCTCTTGAATAAATACCTTCAAGGGCAGTTTTTTGTTTGTATCAAAGAGTAGTTCGTATTAAAGAGTAGCTTGCATCAGATATCATATAATTTAATAACTCATTA
>CAMQUX010000039.1 GCA_947037905.1 uncultured Desulfovibrionaceae bacterium
TTGCTTGTCGTTGTTTGCTTGTCGTTGTTTGCTTGTCGTTGTTTGCTTGTCGTTGCTAGTCTATATTTATTGAATACATTTGAAAAATAGCTATGCTATATAATTTCTTTTTGAAGGATACAAGTTCCTAAGTATTAACTAGAAATATACTGCAAACCATTATAATTAATATATTTATCATGGCTAGTATTAAGACCTATTATTTGTGCAACTTTAAAAAATTCTCATGCTTTTATAAAATATATTTTATATACTCTACAGCATATACACATACTATTCAATAAGCTACAGGCTATAATTTTTTATCTGCATGCGCCTTTTATTTTTTTAAATGCTAAACTTACAGAATATGACAGCTTAAAATTATTTTATTATATAACTAATATTTCCTAAGAAAAAAGAAAGCGTCAATAAATAAGATATAATATACCTAAAAAAGAAAGCCCCTATTTCTAGGGACTTTCTTTTTAATTCTTATTTAGCTTCTAAATTTGAGTTTTAGGTTCTAAATTTTAAGTTTCTGTTTAGTATTCTAATTTTCAAGTTTCTGTTTCAGATTATAATTTTATGATTACAGTTTTTATACTTTTAATGATTATGTTTTTTCAATTCTTTCTTGATAGAAGCTTTCAAATTATCGTCCTTAACACCTACTTTTATCATTTCACGGAGCATAAGCTCTCCCTTATCATGCCCTTCTTGTCCTAAGTACACCATATTAAGCATTGCTAAGTTATAACGTGAAAGTTCATCTTTTGGGTCTGATTCAACTAAAAATAATGCTTCTTTTTCTGCATCAGTATATTGTCCTAAACGAAGATATGCCATAAATAATGCTCTTCTAGCACCTATATGCTTAGGATCAATTGCAATTACTTTATTCATAAAGCCAGCTGCTTCTTTCCATGATTCACCATGCATAAATTCTGTACCTACACTATAGAGCAAAAGTACATCGTTTGGTTTTTCTTGTAGCTGTCCCATAAAATTCTGCACAGCTGTTGTGTTTAGAGTAGCAGAGCCACCGCCCATACCAGCTGGTGCAGAGCTACCGCCCATACGACCTGGTGCAGAGTTTGGCATACCACCTTGTTTATTATCTAACTGTATGGAGTATTTACCAGATTGGATATAACGAGACCAACCCAAACCCAGTAATATTGCTATAACTAGCGCTAATATTATTATTAATACAATTTTATGCGGACTTTTTTCAATTTGATCACTCATCTAAATGCTCCTTATTTACTTAATTGCTCTTCACGTTTTTTTAAAGAACATTCTTCTATTAATAAAAATATAATGTATCCTAAAATACCTACTGCAGAGCATCCATACACTGCAAATAAATATGTTTCTGCCATAGTCATAAGTATCTCCTTTATCCAGAAAAATTCTATTTTCATATTAAAGTTAAATAACATAACTCTAAATTCTCTTAAAAAATTAGCTTATTTTAACAATCAATCATATTTCTTTATTATAAATAAAAAATAGCACTCATAAAAAATACGCCTGTTATATAAAAAAACAATCTACCGTTGCAATATTATAAGCTTAGCTGCTCGTTTTTCACGTTTTTTTAAAAGTCTATAACGCCCTGTAAATAAAAAAATCCATAACAAAGCAGAAACAAGCACACCTATAACACCTATCTGCTGCATACTTTGAGTCGTAACACTAGCATCATTTTTTGCAGCTATTACAATAGGATGCCCACTACGCCATAAATTTATAGAAAAGAACACGATCGGTACATATAAAAATGCAATAATACCAAAGACAGCGCTTACTGTTGTTCTGCTATTTTTAGCCATTGACTTTGGACGAACAATTAAATATCCAATGTACAAGAGCCATAAAATAAATGTTTTTGTAAGATGGTAATCCCATGCCAAAGACATGTTCTGTGCAGCATACCCCAAACAGACGCCTGTTATTAAAGTAAGACATATGAGGATAACACCAGTTTCTGCAGTTGCTCCTGCAAAAAGGTAATATTTTTTCTTCCGTTTTATAAGATACAAGATACTCGCTATAAAACATATAAAAAAACTTATATATCCTAGAATACCTAATGCAGAATATCCGTATACTGCAAGTAAAGATCCTTCTGCAGAAGTCATAAGCATCTCCTCTATCCAGAAAAAGTTTATACACTACACATGAAAAAATTAACTCTAAAAATTTCTAAAAACCAAGTAATTTAGAATAAATCTAAATTTTCATTCTACCCTTAAAATATTCGTCTCGCCTCTTATTATGAGCGAAATATATCCTATAATAAAAAATATACACATACTATTATATAAACAATATGCCTTATTGCATTATGAGTTTTGCTTCTAACTCTTCACGTCTTTTTGAAATACTATAACGCCATGTGAGTAAAAGAACCCATAAGAAAGCAAAACTAAGCACACTTACACCAACTGTCTGCCACATAGCAGCAGTCATACCACTATCTCCATTTTTTGCAGCTATTACAACAGGATGCCCACTTCGCCATAATCGTACGGAAAAAAATACAAGAGGTACGTCTAAAAATGCAATAATACCAAGCCCTGCGCTCACTGTTGCTCTACGGTCCTTGCCCATTGGTGCGGTACGAAGAATTAAGTAGCCTATATATAGGAACCATAAAATAAGTGTTGTTGTGAGACGAGGATCCCATGTCCACCACGTATTCCATGCAGCACGCCCCCAAAGCATACCTGTTAATAAAGTAAGACTTATAAGTACAACGCCAACTTCTGCGGCGGCTCCTGCTAAGATATCATAATTTTTCTTGCGTTTTATAAGATATAAAATACTTGCTATGAAACATACAAAAAAACTTATAAAACTCCACCATGCAAAAGGCAGATGAATGTAAAAAGATTTTTGTAAAATTCCAGAATTTTTCTCAATTGGCGTACTAAACCAAATAAGATATTGCGCTATTGCAAGTGCTATAATTGTTATGATTATTAAATATTTTCTTTTCATAAACTTGTCCTATATTATTCTTATACTACCGTTC
The DNA here is from genome assembly GCA_947037905.1 of uncultured Desulfovibrionaceae bacterium. Lineage (GTDB taxonomy): Bacteria > Desulfobacterota > Desulfovibrionia > Desulfovibrionales > Desulfovibrionaceae > CAMQUX01. Next base: position 3,023 of record CAMQUX010000039.1, read on the forward strand.
TTATATTATTCTTTTAGTACTATTATATTACTCTTTTAATATCATTGTTATATTATTATATTTCTAAATTATTCTTCTGTTAGTATATATTTACTACTGTCTATATTCCCATTATTTAGCGTTATTCTTACGCTCTCATTCTTATATTTTTATGTGTTATTCTTCTGCATTATAGATTGAAGGAAATAAAACCATACCAGCACTTAAAAAAAGTGCCACAAAAGCTACTAATAAGCTAGCCCAAGAAAAGACTTCTTCTGTGCTCAGCCCTGCAAAAAATATAGTAAATAAGCGTATCCCTGCAAGAAGTACTGGTAAAAGTAGCGGAAATAATATTACAGAAAAAAGAGACTCTTTGCTTCCTTTGCCCTGTGTTAGTGCTCCAATTAAAACACCAATACTTGCAAGTGCCATATCCACAAGAATAAGTACTGCGAAAACAGAAAAAAGGCTTCCCTTTATTGTTAGTTGTAAAAAAACAATGCTCGCAGGAAAAAAAGAACACTGTGTTAAAAACAAAAGAAGAAATCCAGATAAAAATTTACCCAGCCAAATGCTTGTGGCGTGTATGGGAGATGATAAAAGTCCGACTCTGCAATTATTTGTTTCTTCATAAGAAAATAAATTTGCAAAAATAAGAACCACGCTAAAAATAGATGCTAGCCAAAAAATAGTTGCACTCGCCTGCGCTGGTACAAGAACACCTATTTCTCGTGATAAACTAAAAAGAAAAATAAGCAGCAAGCCTTGTAGTATTGCCTGTAAAATACCACTACCACCAACTAAAGCTAGGCGGGTATCTTTATAGAAAATACTTAACGCGCGCATAGTATATTCTCCAAAGAAAAATCTGCTACATTATCGTACTGTTGCAGTTTTCCTGATTCAAGATACAAAAGTTTTTCTGCCTTATTTTTATCTTGTAAGATATCATGACTAATCCATACTATAGCACAGCCATTTTCTTTTAAGATAAGCATTCTCTCATGCAAAAGCTTTGTTGAGACAATATCTAAACCAGTAGCTGGCTCGTCTAAAAATAAAAGTTTTGGCGAGAGCATAAACATGCGCGCTAAGTTGAGTCGCTGTGCCATGCCTCGTGAAAAAGAACCGGCTTTTTCGTAAGCAAAATTTGCTAAATTAACTTGCTCTAAAACAGCTATAATATCTTTTTTCTTACGACAAAGACCGTACATTTTCGCCCAAAAAAAGAGATTTTCTACTGCGCTTAACTCTGCATACAAGAACGTTGCATGCCCAATATAAACTGTTTCTTCTGCACAAACATGACTAGTAACCTTACCTACTGCGGGAATAAGTAATTCTGCAAGTATTCGTAAAAGTGTCGATTTTCCAGCACCGTTCGCGCCAGCTAAAAGCACTATCTCACTCGAATTAATAGTACAGCTAATATTTTTAAATAATAAGCGTGAGCCATAAAAATGTGCTATATTTTCAGCCTCTAAAAGCACTGACATACTACTTGCTCCATTCTTTTCCTTGCAAAACTACTTAAAATCGCATTTTATTTAAGATTCAAAACTACTAAACATTTATCTGCACCAGCAAATATTTAGCTACCACTGAGCATCTATTATGCTTTATTGTTTTTTTCTTCTTTTAATTAACGATACTATAGGCATGAGCGCTACTAAAATACCCCCGAGCCATAACCAGTTAATTAAAGGATTAATTGCAAATTGAAAAACTGCTATATTTTTTTCTTCGTTGAAGTTTGTAAGCGTTGCATAGAGTTCATCTCCCACACGTGGAATTACATCAACTTCTGAAAAGATATTCTCTTCCCAGTGCTGATAAACACGACGTTCAGGCTCAAGTACACCAAGTAAATTTCCTTTATTATCAAAGGCTTCTACACTCGCCATTTGAGATGTCATGGCAACTTCTTCTTGTTTAGTATTTGGATTAATCGCTTTTGTTTCTACTGTTTTAAGTCCTTTATATACAAAAGTATACGCTCCAACTTGTGCGCTTTTTCCTTCCTCTAAACTTACGCTCGCTTTAATTTGATATGGGCCTGAAAAAGCAATACCAAGCGCCATAAGTCCAACGCCTATATGCACACCATGTGCACCTAGTGACGAGTTACTTTTACCCTCTGGGGTAAATATGAGGAGATATAAAATGCTAACAACCACAGCAACACCTGCGCCTGCAGCAATGGACGATAACATTATGTCCATTGAAAAAACAAAGCGGAAAGCAACTGTCATAAGGACAAATATACCAAAAGCTGCATAAGAGATCTTTCTATTTTTCCCTGACGCAAATGGACAGTAAAGAAGAATAAGCACAATACCAGTTAAAAGAGGTAAACATACTCTATTATAGAAAGCAGCATCAAGACCGATATCTCTATTATCAAGTAATTTTTCAGCTAACCCGCTTGCGCCAAAAAGATTCGCCCAAGAGCTCATATAATCCATTGCAACAGGCAACCAAATAGGAGCAAGTGTGGCTAAAAATACAACAAGCCCAAGTCCTAAAAAGAACCATGCGGTGAAAAGAAGCATGCCAGATTGCGACATAAAGGACTGTTCAAGTTCTGGAACTTTTACAGTTTTTTTCACACTCACAATAGTCGCTATCATAATACCTAAGAATAATGTCATAAACACTTCTAGTGGTAATGCAATAGGATTTGCGCCAAAAGTATGGATAGACTGTACAACGCCACTTCTTGTTAAATATGTTCCAAAAACACATAATAAAAATGTAAGAGCCATGAGGAAAACATTTGTTTTCACAAGACTTTTTGTTCTTTTTTCAATAATTGCAGTATGTAAAAAAGCAGTTGCAACAAACCAAGGAATAAGAGAAGAATTTTCAACAGGATCCCAAGCCCAGTAACCGCCCCAACCAAGTTCCATATATGCCCACCAAGCGCCAAGAATATTTCCTGCTGTTAAAAACATCCAGCCAAGTAGTATCCATGTTCTGCTAAGTGATATCCAAGACTGCTTCTCGTTTGCCAAAAGACTCGCTAGCCCAAGAGCTGCAGGAATTGCAAACTGAGCATAGCCCATAAGAAGAAGTGGTGGATGGATTATCATTCCTGGATTTCTAAGAAGTGGATTCATTCCTCTTCCATCAAAAAGTTTCATTATATCTGTAGTTACTCGTTGTGCAAAAGGATTACTCCACGCTACAAGTAGAAGTAAAAAGAAGCCTTGCACAAGAAGAATAAGCATCCAAAACCAAATTTTTGTAGGTGATGACAATTTGCCATAAGAAGGCGTGTACATGAAAAGGAGCGCACAAAGTGCTAGAAAAAATTGCCAAAAAAGCAAAGAACCTTCTCTACCTGCCCAAAAAGCTATTATTGTATATATAAAGCTTAAAGAGTTACTTACATGCCCAAAAACATAGGCAAAAGAATAATCTTTCGCAACAAGCGCAAGAAGCAGTAAACAAGATGCAAAAATTGTTGCACCACAAACAAATTTGTTTGCTTTTTCAAGTACGCTAACAGCAGTTACTCTGCCACCATAATAAAGTGTATAAGCACCAAAAAAAACTCCTGCCATTGAAGCAAAAAGCCCCAATAGTAACGCAGAGTAACCTAGAAATTGCATATCAGCTCCTTTAATACTATAATAACACTTAGTTTAAGTGCATTATAACTAACTAAACCCATAACTAAGTACGTATTATGTAAATAGCTATGAGTGCCTATAAATATTTGAACATGCTAACAAGAAAACAGCTCTCATGTTTTAAAATATCTCATTTTTTTAATATTTATTATCTCTAAAAATATTTATTATCTTTAAAAAAAATTAACTACGAGTAGCTTCCATTGCTGCACTTTCTTCTTCATACTTAGAAGGACATTTTGTCACAAGAGACGCCGCCTCAAACTGTCCTGTTTGAACGAACTTGCCCTCTAAAATAACTTCCACATCTTCTTTAAAAGTATCAGGAATTGCACCCGTAAACGCAACTCGTACTGTTTGACTTCTGTCCATTTTATCTGCAACAGTAAACTCAACACTTGTTCTTTCTTCGCTATAGCGCAAATCTACAGGTGTCACTCGCCCAAAAAGACGCACGTTTTGCGTACTGCTTACATCTTTTGCTAATGCTTCGCTCACGTTTAAAAAGTACACACTTCCCTGTGAAAAACCTGTAGCAACAAGCGCTCCTAGCCCTCCTACGAAAAGTACCAACGCCACAATATACGGAAACATTGTTTTTTTCTTTGCCATGCTTACCTCTAAACTATTTCTATTACTTTAATTATTTCTTTTATTTGTTACTATCTGTCTAATAAGCACACTTTGCTAACTAATCTTACAAATTGCACACTTTTTTAATTTTTACCAAGCTCTTTATATTCTTCTAGTAATTTATATTCTTCTAGTAATTTATATTCTTCTAGTAAACTAAGTGATAATTTTTACTATATACATTAGTTATTTTATAAAAGAAAGCGTATTCTACAATTATCTGCAATTTGTCATTTTTATATATTTAAAATAGCTGTAGTTATTTAATAATCAGATCTACCCTTAAATATTATGGAATATTTTATGAGACACTAACAGTTATTTTTTTTCTTTCATTTTCTCTGCAAGTTCCATAGTTTCTGCACGACGTCTGCGAGCAAGTTCTTGCATATCAACAACCTGATCTGTTTCATCCACTATTTCACTACCGAGTATCTCTTCTAAAACATCTTCTAAAGTAACAACTCCGGCAACCCCACCGTATTCATCTATTACTACAAATAAATGGGTACGACTGCCTAGAAAACTCACAAGTACTCTATCTAATGTAAGTGATTCGAGCACAAATCGTACAGGCTTTACAAGGCTTGAAAGTTGCATATCATCTTTATTATCTGCAAGAGCTTCAAATACATCTCTACGGTGTACCATGCCTATTATGTTTTCTGGATCACTATCTGCAAAGATTGGAATTCGACTATGTGGCCATACTCTGTAAGATTCTTTTACCTCTAAAACTGTTGCTTCAGCTGGAAGAGACATAACAACTATACGTGGGGTCATTATTTCATGCACAGTTTTTTTATCAAGGGCTAAAATATTTTGAATAGAAAGTTCTTCGTACGGTTTTAAAATACCTGAGCGTCTGCTAAGTGATACAAGAGCATAAATATCTTCTTCTGTATGCTCAGGCTCTATACCTTTTTTACCACGCAGCAAGCGTCCCATTAAAGAGCCGAACCAAATAATTGGTCCAAATAACCATACAGATATCTGTAAAGGACGAGCTATTACCGGAGCTAGTTGCTTAGCAAAAACAACTCCTATTATTTTTGGCAGTATCTCTGAAAAAAGCAATATTACTATAGTAAATACAATAGAAAAGAAAATAAGGCTAGACTCGCCAAAAGTTTTAGTCCACGCAGCACCTGCTGCTGCTGCACCCATGGTATGCGCTATGGTATTGAGCGTTAAAATAGAAGTAATTGGCTTTTCTATATTACGACGTAAACTTGCCAAAACCTCCGCTGATTTCTTACCTTGTTGACGTAAACGCTCAATAAAGCTCCATGATATTGAATATAACGTAGCTTCACATATAGAACATACAAACGAAACACCTACCGCTATACTTACAGCGAACGCCAACTCATACATTTTTTTTCCCTCTAAGATTCTGTTATTGCTATTTTTTCCGCTCATGACAAGCGACTTTTTTTTCTTCTTTTATATTAACATGTAAATTTACAGAAATAAAGCATACTCTTGCTATATTTAAGATAAATTCATATTTTAGGCATTTACCCTTTAATAAAAGCTATATACGTGCATTCTATTTTTTTTGCACCATTTTTTATACGTTCTTAGCAGATAAAATAGTTTACTTTTTGAGGCTCAAAGCGTAAATTATTTTCATAATTGAAAATATAAAAAGAACTTAAAAAAATATACTATGCAAAAGAATACACGTACAAATTGGATTGTTTTTCGCCTCAGCGCCATTGGCGATGTTACTCTTACTAGTGGCATACTTCTTTATTTGTACAAAAACTTTGGCATGCGCTTTGTTTTTATAACTAAAGAAAATACCGCCCCACTATTTTTAGAGCATCCTGCCATTGATGAAATCATCATTATAGAAAAAGAAAATTTAAGTACAAAAAATTTCG
>CAMQUX010000040.1 GCA_947037905.1 uncultured Desulfovibrionaceae bacterium
TCTACACTAATCTTAACACTCTTTCCCTACACGACGCTCTTCCGATCTATTAAGCAGCATAGGTTACGATGTACGTGCCATCTTGCTCTCAGGGCATGGTGGCGACGCAGATGAAATGAAAGAAGCGCAAAGTACCATTTGGATAGAAGAAGTAACAGAACACGCAAGATTGTGGCAAAAAGAAAAATCAGGGGCACTGCATATTGGCGGGTTCTCCCTTGGGGCAGTTCTCGCAGTAATGGTGGCAGAAAACATTGAAAATATAAGCAGTTTTTTATTTATATCCCCAGCATTTGCAGTAAGAAATCCATGGGCATTCCCCCTTGCAAAAATAATTTGTCCTGTTTGTCCATGGGTAACAAAACCGATTAACCCAAATCCTATACATTCTGGTGGCTTGAGTACAAATGCACTCATACAGTTTATGGACACTCTCAAAACAATGAAAAAATCACTTTCACAAAGCAGTACTGAGAGACCATTTTTTTGTGCACTATCAGGAGCAGACTCAACCATAGATGCAAAAAAAGTAAGAGAATTTTTATGGGAAAATTTTACGCACCCAGCAAATAATTTGCTCATTTACACCAATGAAAAAACTCGCCCAAAAGAATTAAATCAGCATGAAGAGTATGCTTTCGGAGGAGACGATGATATTGCAATGCTCAATCAGTCTCATATAAGCGTACAAATAGGTCAAAATGATATTTTCTTTGGGGAAAAAGGGTCCATAACAACAAGCACGAGCCAAGCATTACGAATAAAAAATAGCGGTCAAAAAGAAGTTTTTGCAGAAATGAATACAAAAATAACAGCGAATGAATTTATTCATCGCACTCCATTTAATCCACACCTTGATGTATTATTAGAAAAAATAAGAGATTTTTATAGTAAATTATAGCCAAAGTAGATTTTTCAAATTATAAACCTGTAAATTCAGCAACTTACAACATTAAGAGCAATATAAACAACAGAAACACAAAAAAGCAGAGTATTCCCTGCTTTTTTTGTGCTTTAATTTCTATTAAAGACAATAATTACTTAACTGGTTTTGTAATCTTTCCTGAACGAATACAACGAGTGCAAACACGAACAGTAGTAACTTCACCGCTAACTAGTTGGTGACGTACTTTTTGTAGATTTGGTAAAAAACGACGACGAGTTTTAATATGAGAATGGCTCACATTATTACCAGTTTGCGGTCCCTTCCCACATATTTGACAAATTTTAGACATACAGCCTCCTCAAAATATAATAGAAGAAATATTTTTCTTCTGCAGTATTCGTATTAAGAATGAATTGTTTAGCTCTTTCTTCAGAAAAAAGCAAGTGCTTTTTTCTTGACAATATAAAAAAAGCTAATATAACTATCAATCATATTATTGAACAAATCTAATAAAATAATTGCCATAAGAAGATATAAAATGCAAGAATTACATATTGCTCTAAGCAGCATCGCAGATGAAGGCGAACATAAGCAAATTAACAACAACGACATGGCATGGGATGTTTTAGCAAAAGAACATAATCTTATTTGTAAAAATATTAATCTTACTGCCGATGTATTTCTTCTCCCTCAAAGTGATAAAAGTGTTCTCATTCAAGGAACATTAACTGGAAGTTTAGAGCTTCCTTGTGTGCGATGCACTGAAATGTTTTACTATACAATAAACGAAAAATTTGATATCTATGAGGAGTTTGAGGAAAATGAAGCAGATAAATCAGAGGTTCTGCATAAAAAACAGAATACTATTTATCTAGATTTGCAAGCAGTGCTTTGGGAGCAACTTGCATTAGCTATTCCTTTTATAAATCTTTGCACAGAAAACTGTGTTGGACTTTGTGCCATATGTGGAGCAAAGAAAGATGACCCCGCATGTGTTTGCGAAACTGAAGAGGGCGATACCCGACTTGCAATTTTGCGCAAACTAAAAATATAATTAAATTTTCTTTCAAATAATAGGAGTTTAAAATGGCAGTACCAAAGAAGAAAACATCTCGTTCCCGTAAAAACATGCGTCGTTCACATGATCATGTAGCAATCCCAAATGTAAACTATTGTACATGTGGAGCACCAGTGCTTCGTCATTGTATATGCGATGCTTGTGGAACCTATAAAGGTAAACAAGTAATCGAAGTAGCCAATGCATAAAAAGATTCGGATAGCAGTTGATGCTATGGGTGGCGATCATGGTCCAGCTGTAGTAATTGCTGGAGCATTGAAAGCAGCTAAAAAAGGTGTTGCTCTTAGTCTTGTAGGAGATAAAGAGAAAATAGAAGCAGTTCTTAGCCAACACAAAATAGCAAAGCTTGATATTGAAGTTGTGCATGCCTCAGAAGAGATTACCATGCACGATAAGCCAGCTGACGCCCTGCGCCGAAAAAAAGACTCATCTATTCAAGTAGCTTATAAGCTAGTGAAAGATGGGCATTGTCACGGATTTATTTCCGCTGGCAACTCAGGTGCTGTTGTAGCATGTGGTATGTTTACACTTGGACGCATTCAAGGAGTTGAAAGAGTAGCGCTGGCAAGCTTTATGCCCACAGCAGGTACTCCTACTATTCTTTTAGATGTTGGTGCAAATGTAGATTCAAAACCATACCAACTTGCACAGTTTGCCTTTATGGGAGACGTTTTAGCGCAAACTCTTTTCGATATAAAAAAGCCACGAGTAGCAGTACTCTCTATAGGTGAAGAAGAAGGTAAGGGAAATTCAGTTTCTAAAGAAACTTGCGAAATCCTAAAAAAGACCTCTCTTAATTTTATAGGTAATGTTGAAGGGCGTGATGTTCTTGCAGATTTAGCAGATGTTATAGTCTGTGATGGCTTTGTTGGAAATGTTAGCCTAAAACTAGCAGAGGGTGTAGTTAAATCGCTCAAAGATTTCGCAAAAATAGAACTCAAAAAAAGCATCATTGCTCGAATTGGAGTATTCTTAGCTTATGGGATGATAAAACGTGTTGTAAAACGATTAGATTACACCGAATATGGTGGAGCTCCTGTTTTAGGACTCAAAAAAATAGCTATAGTTTGTCACGGTTCTTCTAATGAAAAAGCCATAAAAAATGCAATTCTTCTTGCTGCTCGCTATGAAGAAAAAAACACAACTGCTCATCTTGTAGCTAGATTAGAGGCAAATAACGAACTTGCACAGTATGGAAAATCTAGCACCATACAAGATTAAACAGAACAGGATATAAATGAAAGTTTTTCACAATATTGTTGGTTTTGGTTACCATGTACCAGAGAAAGTCGTAACTAACGATGATCTTGCACAGATTGTTGATACAAATGATGAATGGATTTACACTCGAACAGGTATAAAAGAGCGCAGAATAATTTCTGGTAGCGAAACAACCACAAGTATTGCAATACAAGCCAGTTTAAAAGCCTTAAAAAATGCAAATATGAAAGGAAGTGAAATTACACATATTATTGTACCCACAGTAACATCTGATTATTCACTCCCAGCTACAGCACCCCTTTTAGCAAAAGCAATAGGCGCGCTCGACACATGTGCGGCGTTTGATATTTCTGCAGCCTGTACTGGTTTTCTTTATGGACTCGAAGTAGCTCGAGCATTTCTCACACTACATCCTACAGCTAAAATCCTTCTTGCAACAACAGAGACTCTCTCAAATCGTACGAATTGGACAGATAGGTCAACCTGTGTACTTTTTGGAGATGGTGCAAGTTCTCTTATTTTAACAGCAGAAAACACTCCAAATAAACCATATATTATTGATATTCTCTTGCATGCAGATGGAAATTATGGAAATATTTTAGGTATAGCTAATGGAGGAAGTACTACTCCTCCTAACTTCAATAAAAACCATGAAAATATTTTAGGCGTAACAAATAAAGAAGCTTGTAATCCTCTAGGATTAGATGAAAGTATTACTTCTACAAATTTTATTTTTATGGAAGGACGCGAAGTATTTAAACATGCGGTACGCTTCATGCATTCAGTATGTAATGAAATTTTAGAAAAAAACGGACTAAGCTATGCCGATGTTGACGCATTTATCCCTCATCAAGCAAACGCACGAATAATTGAAGCAATTGGAAAAAAAATAGATATAGCACCAGAGAAAATTTTCATGAATGTGCATAAATACGGCAACACCTCAGCAGCATCAATCCCAATAGCACTTGCAGAAGCAGTAGAATCAGGATTTATTAAAAAAGGTGATAAAGTACTCCTTACCGCATTTGGAGCAGGATTAACTTGGGGTGCAGCTTTAGTACAATTCTAATTAATTATTTACTTTTATAAAAATATTTTCTATTGTTTTTATAGTTTGGTAATTTTATGGAGCTTTCTATGTCAGATTTAGTTAAAACAGCACTTGTTACTGGTGGTAGCCGAGGAATCGGAAAAAGCATTGTGACTCGCCTTGCTTTAGAAGGTTTTCAGGTTTATTTCACCTACAAAAATAGCTCGCAAGATGCAGAAAATATCTGCTCCGAACTAGCAAAATCAAAAGCAGTAGCAAAAGGTTTCAAGCTCGATTCAACAGATATTACTGCTGTAAAAAATTTCTTTAAAGATGAAATAAAAGACAAAGTCGAACTTTCTGTGCTTGTAAATAATGCAGGTATCACAAGAGATGGACTTCTTATCCGTATGAAAGATGAAAACTGGACAGATGTTATTAATACAAATTTAACAAGCCCTTTCTTTTTCACACAAGAGGCTGTAAAACTTATGTCCAAACAACGCTCTGGACGTATTATTAATATATCATCAGTAGTTGCACAAACTGGTGCAGCAGGGCAAGCAAATTATGTTGCAAGTAAAGCAGGACTCATTGGACTTACTAAATCAGTTGCCCTTGAAGTAGCTTCTCGTAACATAACTGTTAATGCAATTACACCAGGCTTTATTGAAACAGATATGACAGCAGTTCTTTCTGAGGAAATTTCTCAGAACATCTTAAAAAGTATCCCTTTAGCACGTTTCGGCGTTGCTGAAGATATATCAGGAGCTGTAGCTTTTCTTGTAGGAAAAGACGCAAGCTATATAACAGGACAAGTCATCGCCATTAATGGCGGACTATATATGTAGATTAATTATTTTGGAGGAAAAAAAATGTCACCACTTGAAACCACCGTTATAAACATTACTGTAAGCCAATTAGGTGTGTCTGCAGACGAAGTAACTTTAAACTCTTCTTTTGTTGAAGATCTAGGTGCAGATTCTTTAGATTTAACAGAGCTTATTATGGCTATGGAAGAAGAATTTGATGTTGAAATAGACGATGAAGATGCATTAAAACTAGTAAAAGTATCTGATGTAATATCATACATAGAAAAAAAGAAATAATAAATTCTTTATGAAATGCGGTTAAGTAATAAGCTTTCCGCATTTCATTATTTATTTACTCATTAACTACCGACTAAAATATCCGGAAATAATAATATGAAAAGAGTTGTTGTAACAAGCATTGCAGGAATTACTCCCCTTGCTAACGATATATATGAAAGCTTCGAAAAACTTATTGCTGGACAATCTGGCATAGGTAAAATTACCCAGTTTGACACAAGCGAATATGAAACAAAAATAGCTGGTGAAGTAAAAAACTTTAACCCAGCAGACTATATGCCTGAAAAACAGGCTCGTCGCATGGAAAAATTTAGCCAATTTGCTGTTGCTAGTAGTAAAATGCTTCTTGATAAAGCAAAATTAGTAATAACAGATAAACTTGCTCCTCGAACAGGAGTTATGATTGGTGTTGGTCTTGGTGGGCTTGAGCTCATTGAGAAAACTCATGAAAAACTCATGGCAAAAGGGCCAAGCAAAGTTTCACCTTTTTTTATCCCAACACTTATTGCAAATATGGCAGCAGGGCATGTTTCTATTGCTACTGGTGCTAAAGGTGCAAACGTCTGTACAACTACAGCCTGTGCATCTGGAATGCACGCTATTGGTGCAGGATTTACTGACATCATAATGGATAGAGCTGATGTTGTTATTTGTGGCGGTAGTGAATCTACTATCAGCCATCTTGGTATATCTGGTTTTAATGCTCTTAAAGCACTTTCCACTTGGAATGATAAACCAGAAGAAGCATCTCGCCCTTTTGACGGACTACGCAATGGTTTTGTTATGGGTGAAGGTTGTGGATTACTTTTACTTGAATCCCTTGAGCATGCTGAAGCTCGTGGTGCTGAAATACTTGCTGAAATAGTAGGTTTTGGTGCTTCAGGAGACGCATTTCATATGACAGCTCCTGACGAATCTGGTGAAGGTATGGCAAATGCTATGCGATTCGCCATTAGAGAAGCTAAAATTAAACCTAATGATATTACTCATATCAACGCACATGGTACCTCTACTAAATTAAACGATTACTGTGAAACTAAAGCTATTAAGCTTGTGTTTGGTGAGCATGCTAAAAATATAGCTATCACTGCTAATAAATCCATGACTGGACACTTACTTGGTGCAGCTGGTGCGGTTGAGTCTGCATTTACTATTCTTTCTATTATAAATGGCATAATACCTCCAACCATAAATCACACTACTCCAGATCCTGATTGTGATCTTGATTACTGCCCAAATGTTGCACGAAAAGCTACTATTGAGTACGCACTTTGTAACTCCTTTGGTTTTGCTGGTACAAATGCATGTACAATTTATAAACGTTTTGTAAAATAGATTATACAAACAATCATAATGTTCAAATAAACTCGAAAAACAATACTTTCGAAAAAAATGTACATTATGATTGTTTTAATTTTATTAAGCATACATAAACTATAAAAAAATATTGCAACTGATTATAATATTTAATATTATAACTAAATATCTTAATTCTTTAATCATCATAGCACACAGAAAAGGGAAATCAAATGGAAGAAATTTTTATCCAAGACCCAGAAATAGCAGAAATTATTGCACAAGAATTAGGACGTCAAACAAGTAAATTAGAACTTATTGCTTCTGAAAATTTTACATCTTCAGCTGTTCGCCAAGCAATGGGAAGCGTGCTTACTCATAAATATGCAGAAGGCTATCCTCATAAACGCTACTATGGCGGTTGTGAATATGTTGATATGATTGAAGATATTGCTCGTGATAGAGCAAAAGAACTTTTTGGTGCTGCTTATGTAAATGTGCAACCTCACTCAGGCTCTCAAGCTAATATGGCTGTTTGCTTTGCAGCATGTAAACCAGGCGATACTATTTTAGGAATGGATCTCTCCCATGGTGGGCATCTTACTCATGGTAGCCCTGTTAATTTTTCTGGTAAACTTTTCAATATTGTAAGTTATGGTGTTGATAAAGATACTGCTCTTATTGATTATGACCAAGTACTAGAGCTTGCTAAAAAGAACAAGCCTCGTCTTATAATTGCTGGTGCAAGTGCCTATTCTCGCATAATTGATTTTGCTCGTTTTCGTTCTATTGCAGATGAAGTTGGAGCAGAACTTATGGTAGATATGGCTCATATTGCTGGTCTTATTGCAACTGAGGAGCATCCAAGTTGTATGGAGCATGCTCATTATGTAACTACTACTACACATAAAACTTTACGTGGTCCTCGTGGTGGTATGATACTGAGCAATAATCCTGAATTTGAAAAAACGCTCAATTCTCAAATTTTCCCAGGCATTCAAGGTGGCCCACTTATGCATATAATAGCTGCTAAAGCTATTGCTTTTGGTGAAGCCCTTGCTCCTGGTTTTGAAGAATATCAGTCACTTGTTGTACGAAATGCAAAAACCCTTTCTAATGCACTGATTGAAGCTGGTTATGATATTGTTTCTGGTGGAACAGATAATCACCTTATGCTTATTGATTTGAGCAAAAAAGGAATTACTGGAAAAGATGCAGAAATTGCTCTTGATAAAGCAGGAATCACTGTTAATAAAAACACTGTACCTTTTGAAACTAAATCGCCTTTTATCACTTCTGGTATCCGCATAGGAACACCAGCACTGACCACTCGTGGTATGATTGAAGAAGATATGGTTTATATTGCAGAGTTTATTATTTCCGCTCTTGAAAACTGCCAAAATGAAGCTGAACTTGCTAAGATTAGCGAACAAGTTGAAGATTTTGCTCAACAATTCCCGCTTTTTGCTTGGAGCTAATGACTATTTAGATATTATTAGTAATATAATTCTTGGCAATATGATTTTAGAAAATATGATTGCTTAAAGTGCAGTTATTTAAAAATACGATTAAAAGAAAAAGAGTGATAAGAAAATATATATTTCCTTATCACTCTTTTTCTATTTATTTTAAATAATACAAACTAAACTTTAAAATACTTTTTCCTAGCAGTAGAAAAATATTTTCCTAATAAAAGATCTTAAAAAATGCTAACAAGCTACTCGTAGTTTTTTAAGAATAAAGACTATTTACTTCTTTTTCTATTTAACCGTCGACTTTTTCAAGTATTATATTTTTCACGAACTTTGGTATTACTTATAATTGGCACTATTTATAAGCAGCACACTATTATAAGCTTTATATTTTTCATAACTATAATATTGTTCATGAGTTTTATATTTTTTATTTTATGAACTTTTCATTGTTCTATAAGTATCTATTATCCACACGTTCTGTATGGTTAGATACTTTTTACAAGCAGAACATTTCCTTTTTTCTCGCCATCTTGTAGCATTTTTTTCAATTCTTTTTTCCAGCGTGTACCGCCAATATTAAGAGCTAAGAACTCTACTGTATGAAGAACAGAATTTTTCTTTCCAAGTTCTGTTAAGCATCTTGTTATGCCCATTTTACACGACGGACAACCTACAAGAACTGGCATTTTTTTCTGTTTTTTACCAATTTTTTCAGCCAAATCTTCCTGCTTATACTCACGTAATTTATTATAAATTTTAGGGCTTGTCATTGCTCCTAAACCAGATTCTGCACAGCAACCTGCAGTAGTAAGCACCTGTGTTTGCAAAATTTCCTCAAGAGACGCTTTATATATTTGCGCTGCTTTTACCTTATTTTGTCCTGTCCATGCTGCGTGGCATGAGGCATGAAATAAAATAGGTTCTTCCACAGTTTTCACTGGTAACTTTGCTATTTTAGTTATTAAAAACTGAAAAACATCCATAGAATTTATGTCCATAGAAACT
>CAMQUX010000041.1 GCA_947037905.1 uncultured Desulfovibrionaceae bacterium
AGATGGAGCGTATATTTCAGACGCAGGGACCCCCCCCATCGCCGACCCTGGCTATTGGCTCGTAAAAAAATGTAGAGAAGAAAATTATACAGTCAAGCCAGTTCCTGGAGCGTGCGCGCCAATAGTCGCTTTAAGTGCGAGCGGAATCAGCCCCTATCCATTCATCTTTTTCGGTTTCCTTCCTCGTAAAAAAGGACAAATAACAGAACTTTTCTCACGCTTCGCAGCGCAAAATATCACCATGGTTTTTTTCGAGCGGAAAAATCGTCTCTATGAGCATCTGCATTTACTCTATGAAGTTTTAGGAAACAGAGAATACTGCATAGCTCGTGAGCTTACAAAAGAATACGAAGAATTTATTTACGGTAAACTTGGCGAGCTTGACGAAATAGATGCGAGTGCAAAAGAGCTACTAGGTGAAATAACCGTCATAATAGCCCCTTTAACGGAGCAAGAGCAGACAAGTGAGGCTGATATCCTTAAAAGAATAAAAGAAGAGCTCAAGACTGGCGATAAGCCGAAGAGCATAGCAAAGAAAATAGCAGGCGGTGTGGTCGGCTGGTCTGCAAAAGAAATTTACGCAAAAATAGAAAAATAATACGTTCAGCGAGCTATAAAATAGCAAGCTATAAAATAGCAAGCTACAAAATAACAATTTATAAAATAGCAAGTTATAAAATCGCGAGTTAGAAAAGTACGCATTAGAAAAGAATAAGTTATAAAAATAAATAAAGAGTGAAAGGTTTTGTAAATGGATTTGATAAAAAAAGAATCAGATAAAATAGCCGATTTAGCTAAACTAAAAGAGCTAAATAAACTAAAAGAGCTAGATAAAATAGAAAAGCACGTGCTAGCAGGGGCTCAAATAACAGATGAGCAAATTGAACTACTGTGTGCGTGGGACGAGAAAAATATAGAGCCATTAAATAATGCAGCCTACAGAATACGGGAGCATTATTTCGGAAAAAGCATCACTTTCTGCGGGATAGTAAACGCAAAAAGTGGCGTGTGTTCAGAAGATTGTAAATTCTGTGCGCAGTCGAAACATTATAAGACAAAAAGCACAATCACGCCGTTTTTATCAACAGCGGAGATAGTTGAAAAAGCAGTTGTATTGTACGATGCAAAGGCCAGCCGTTACGGAATAGTAACAAGCGGTAAGGGTTTAGATGAAAACGACCTAGTAAAACTTGTAACAGCCATAAAAGATGTGAAAAAAACAGGAATGATAGTTGATATTTCTGTGGGCATACAGGATAAAAAAACGCTCAGTTTGCTAAAAGATGCAGGCGCAGAGGGTTATCATCATAATTTAGAAACAGCTCGGAGTTTTTTTCCAAAAATATGCACAAGTCATGATTATGAAGAAGATGTGCAAACAGTTGCAGACGCAGTAGCACTTGGTTTTTATGTTTGCTCAGGTGGAATTTTTGGCCTTGGCGAGAGTTTTGCAGACAGAGTAGAGCTTGCTAAAACCTTAGCTGAGCTTCAAGTTAATTCTGTTCCTATTAATTTTTTACACCCAATAGCAGGAACCCCCCTTGCAGAGCGTGCAATTTTAAGTGTTGCAGAGGCGTTAAAAATAGTCGCTCTTTACCGGTTTATGCTCCCTAAAAAACATTTGCGTATTTGCGGAGGGCGTCATACGGTTTTTCAAACAGAAGAAAGTCAGCGCCAGCTGTTTCTGTCAGGAGCAAGTGGTATGATGATTGGCGATTATTTAACAGTGGCAGGCGATAGCGTAGTAAAAGATAATAAGCGAGCAGAGACTCTTGGCTTACTTATAAATTAATGGGTCTTAGTACAGTTTTGTTTATGATGAAGATAATTTTAGCTTAGATATTCTAGATTAAATATTTAGCACAGACATTTAGCATAGATATTGTAATTTAAAATCTATTAAATGAACGTTTTAGTTAAATGGGCATTTTCATTTTATATTGCAAAGATATTTTATATTATTTTAGCAAAGATATTCTAGATTAAACTTTCTAGGCTTAGATATATAAGATAGCTAATAAGTAATGTGTTCATTAAATTTTTATTTTATAATACTATAAAAGATAATTGGCTTTTGTCTCATTCATATGTAAGCTGTAATTTACATATAAGAATTATGAATTATTTAAACATCTACTAATCTAGTACTTTTCTAGCCTAGTAGGCTAAAAAAGTAGCAATCTAGCAAGTTAACAGCTTAGCAAAATAGTAAGCTAGAACTTAACAAACAAGCAAATTAAAAAGATTTATCCCCTTAAATGAGGTTATTAATATGGCGAAAAAAGCACCAACAGGTCAAAAGACCATAGCGCTCAATAAACAGGCTCGGCGCCTATACGAGTTCATCGAAAAATTTGAAGCAGGGCTTGCCCTAACAGGTTCTGAGGTGAAATCGCTTCGCCTTGGGCGTATTGCGTTTAAAGACGGGTATATTCGCTTTAAAGATCAAGAAGCATATCTTGTTGATGTACACATAGCTCCGTATGAAAATTCAA
This sequence comes from uncultured Desulfovibrionaceae bacterium, assembly GCA_947037905.1. GTDB lineage: Bacteria > Desulfobacterota > Desulfovibrionia > Desulfovibrionales > Desulfovibrionaceae > CAMQUX01. Next base: position 2,496 of record CAMQUX010000041.1, read on the forward strand.
GCAGTCACGATCAGCACGATGTGGAGCGTCCGCGAAAATTATTACTACACAGACGCGAACTCTATACGCTCGAGCAAAAAGTAACGCAAAAAGGCTTAAGTATAGTGCCTGTTGCGATATATTTTAAATTTGGGCATATCAAGCTTGAAATTGCCTTAGCTCGTGGTAAAAAAACATTCGATAGACGAGATGAGTTGAAACAAAGAGATATTGATAGAGACGTGCAAAGAGAACTTGTGCGTTACTAGTAAAAAAGAAAAGGGAACATATGAGTTTCCTTTTTTCTTGATAAATGTTCTTGATAGATTTTCTTAATAGTCAAAATCTAAAAAATATACCAAGAATACTTAAAATAGTATGAGTGTGATAAAAGTATGAAAAAATTAACAAAAGGGCAGATAAAAAGCTTAGAGAAACTTTTTCCAAAAGGAGATTGTCTTCTTTCTCAGGAAGAATGCACTGTTTTTGGCGGAGATAGTAGTGGGCTTTTTGCACTTCCAGAAGCGGTAGCGCGCCCAAATAACGAAGAAGAATTAGTTGAGCTTATGCGTTTTGCTCAAAAAGAGCAGATAGCAGTCTATCCACGAGCAAGTGCAAGTAACACAGTGGGCGCAACTGTTCCAATTTTAGGTGGCATTGTAGTATCAACAACAAAGCTTGATAAGATTATAGAAATAGACGAAAATGATTTTATAGCCAGAGCAGAAAGCGGTGTAATAACAGGTATTTTGCAAAAAGAGGCAGAAAAGAAAGGTCTTTTTTATCCACCAGATCCAGCGAGCCGAGATATTTCAACAATTGGCGGAAATATTGCGACTTGTGCAGGTGGCATGCGTGCTATTAAATATGGCGTAACACGAGATTATGTACTCGGCATGCGAGTTGTTTTAGCGGGCGGAAAAATTTTAGAACTAGGCGGAAGATGTCACAAGGACGTGGTAGGCTTTGATTTAATGCGCTTATTTGTAGGCTCAGCAGGAAATTTAGGAATTTTTTCAGAACTTACAGTAAAACTACTAGCAAAACCACAAGAAACAGCAACAGTGCTTGTTGGTTTTTCGCACTTAGAAGAGGCGCTAAAAGCAAGCCAGAAGGTGCTTTTACAAGGTATAACTCCACGTGCTATGGAATTTTTTGACGCACAAACAATAGATGCGCTCAAAAAAGCAGGAGATGATATTTTTCAAAATGCACAGGCGGCACTTTTTATACAAATAGACGCCACAAGAGAAAATAGAGAAAATGAGCTTATGCTTATAAAAAAGGTACTTAAAAACTTTTCGTGCTTGTTTATAGAAGAGGCACAAGAGGAAAAAGAAAAATATTTCTGGAATGTGCGCAGTCATATTTCGCAAGCTGCCTTTGAACTAGCTCCTAATAAATTAGGCATGGATATAGTCGTCCCACGTGGAAAAATAGCACAGGCTGTGAATGCTTTTAAGCTGATTGCAGAAAAACATAGTTTAAATATAATGTGCTTTGGGCATATTGGCGATGGCAATATTCACGTATCTGTCATGTACGATAAGTTTAATACAGCAGAAAATGAGCACGCCGAGGAAGCTAAAAAAGAAATTTTTCAACATACGCTAGGGTTATCAGGAAGCATTTCAGGAGAGCATGGAATAGGTTTACAAAAACTCGCATTTTTAGACAAACAGCTCGGAAAAAATGAGCGAGAATATATGCAGGCAGTGAAAGATTTATTCGATCCTTTAGGTATATTAAACGCAGGAAAGGGCTGGTAAGCTGATGGGTACACATATTTGCTCTTGCGTACACTGTGGTAAATGCGTGCAGGTTTGTCCTTTATTTTTAGGCACAAAACAAGAAGAATATGGTCCAAGAGCAAAAGTTCTTATCACGCAAAAATATAAGCAAAGAGACAATAAGAATTTTCGCCAAGAGCATAAACAGAATACGCAAGAACAAATTACGGAAAATATATCAGCTCTAGAAAATAGTGAAGACAGATCAAATGCGAACCATATAGAAGATGTAAACACAAGAGAGAGTATAGGAAATAGTGCTATTAGAGAATTTTCGGAAAATAAAATTAATACGAATAGCATAAAAGATACAGAAAATATAAAAGATATACGTGCTAACGATAACACAGAAAATAAAGAACATCTAAATAGTATAGAAGACATAAAACATAAAGAAGATAGAGCAAGCACAAAAAATAGCATAAATAGTAATGGCGAGACAAAAAGCAAAGAAAATATATCTAATAGACAGAGTACGCAAAACACAAAAAAATCACAAAAGTTTTTAGAACTTATGGATACATGTTTGCTCTGTGGACGGTGCGAGAAAGTCTGTCCTCAAAAAGCATCAGTTCCTTCTCATGTACGAGAATACAGAGCTTATGGAGTGAATCTTCGCAAAAGTGTCTGGAAAAAAATATCAAATAATCAAAAATTTGTATGGAAAATATCACAACTTTTTATTCATTCTCCTTTTAAATACATACCGTATTTTTGGAATAAGTTAAAATTTTTTCAAAAACGTTCAAATCCTAGTCTTTTGTCTATAAAAAGTTTATATAATAGCAAAAATAAAGAAAAACTGGTAAGTATCTTTTCAGGATGCACAGATAGCTTTGGTAAGTTTGGGCGCACAGAGAAACTAAAAAAGCTCTTAATAGCTGCAGGCTATACCTATAAAGAGAATACTTTTTCATGTTGCGGTGGCAGTTATTTTAACGCAGGGCTTGTGCCTGAAAATAGAGAAAAACAAGAAGAGCTTATTGGAAACTGGCAAAATATGGGTCGTCCTATTTTATATATTTTTTGCAGTTCTTGTCTTTTTTATTTAGAAAAATATCCCAAAGAGCTTTTTTTAGATGAAAAAGAATATACAAAATGGCAAAAGAGTATAATTTTTTGCAGTGATTTTCTTATAAATAATTGTGAAATCACTCGCCTAGATGCGCAGAATGTAGATGCAGAAAATTTAGAAAATCTAGCTATACAAAATATATGAATAATGCAAATAAGCAAAATCATAAGTTACAAGATATAAATACAGAAAATACAGAAAATATAGGAAATAGAAAAAATACAAAAAATATAGAAAGTTCAAAAAAACTGGAAAATATAAAAGATTTAAAAAATATAAAATTTTTAAAACGTAATAATGCGCCACAAATTTTCTATCATAAACCTTGTCATGCGCCAATTAGCGATAAAACAAGTGAGTTTCTGATAAATATTTTTCCGAGAGAATATAAAGAGCTTGCAGACTCATGCTGTGGTTTTGGTGGTATTTTGCGATTAAATAGGGCAGATATACTAGAGAAAGTTACAAAAAAACAGCTTTTACCACTTGCTTTTTTAAAAGAAGAGTCTATTTTCCTTGTAAGCTCTTGCTCTGCATGTGTTTTAAGTCTTCAAAAAGAAGCGCCAAATACAAGTCATGTGGTGCATTTTTTAGATATAATAAACGTCTATTCTGAAAATGATAAATATAGTAGAAAATCTTAGGAGATGAGAATGTTACAGTTTATTTTTGGCTCTCGTAATGACCGCTTGATTAAAAAAATAAAACCATTGGTGGAAAAAATCAATGGCTTTGAAGCTAATATGGAAAAGTTAGAAGATAAAGATTTTCCAATAAAAATAGCGAGCTGGAAAGAATCGCTCATAAAAGATGAGACAAATGTTGATAAAATACTCGCTGAAGTATTTGCGCTCGTGCGTGAGGCAGGTAAGCGAGTGCTTAATATGCGTCATTTTGATGTGCAGTTAATAGGTGGAATAATCCTTCATCAGGGCAAAATAGCTGAGATGAGAACAGGTGAAGGAAAGACTCTAGTCGCAACTTTACCGGTAGTTTTAAATGCACTAACAGGTAAGGGCGTGCATGTTATTACCGTGAACGATTACCTCGCAAAGCGTGATGCCGCTTGGATGGGGCAGTTATATAATTTCTTAGGCTTATCAGTAGGTGTTGTTATTCATGGTATAAGCGACGAGGAGCGAAAAGCTGCGTATGCCTCTGATGTTACTTACGGTACAAATAATGAATTTGGGTTCGATTATCTTCGCGATAATATGAAATTTTATAAAGAACAGCTTGTGCAAAGAGAATTAAATTTTGCAATAGTTGATGAGGTGGATTCTATTTTAATAGATGAAGCACGAACTCCTTTAATCATATCTGGCGCAGTGGAAGAAAGTACAAAGAATTATAAAAAAATTAATGGTATTATTCCGCAATTATTAGTTTCAAGCCCTCGAAAAGACGAAGAAGCCATTCCCGATGGCGATTTTGAGATAGATGAAAAAGGAAAAAGCATAACGCTCACAGACCAAGGTGTATCTAAAATAGAAAGCATCTTAAATATAGACAATTTATACGATGCGCAGCATATAAGCTCACAGCATCAAGTTTTACAAGCCCTTAAAGCGCATCATTTATTTAAAGCAGATGTTGATTATATAGTAAAAGATAATCAAGTTTTAATTGTTGATGAATTTACAGGCCGTTTAATGGAAGGGCGCCGTTTTTCAGACGGACTGCATCAGGCGCTCGAGGCAAAAGAGGGCGTGAAAGTAGCTGCAGAGAACCAAACACTTGCATCAATAACTTTTCAGAATTATTTCAGAATGTACACTAAACTTGCAGGTATGACAGGAACAGCTGATACTGAAGCAGTAGAATTTAATCAAATTTACAAGCTAGAAGTGGTAGCAATTCCAGCAAACAGACAAATATCACGTAAAGATTATGCTGATTCTATTTATAAAAGTCAGCGTGAAAAATATGATGCTATAGTGCGAGAAATTACTCGTTGTTACAAATCTGGTCAGCCAGTATTAGTTGGAACAGTTTCCATTGAAAAATCAGAGCTTATATCGCAACTGCTTAAAAAAGTAGCAATTCCGCATAATGTTTTAAACGCAAAACATCATGAGCGTGAGGCTGAAATAATATCAGAAGCAGGGCAAAAATCTAAAGTAACCATAGCCACTAACATGGCAGGGCGTGGAACAGATATTGTTTTAGGCGAAGGTGTGAAAGATTTTGGCGGCTTGCATATTATAGGCACAGAGCGTCATGAATCGCGCAGAATTGATAACCAGCTCCGTGGTCGAGCAGGACGTCAAGGCGACCCAGGCTCCACACGTTTCTACTTAGCACTAGATGATGATTTAATGCGTCTTTTTGGTTCAGACCGTCTAGCAGGTGTAATGACACGTCTAGGCATGCAAGAGGGCGAAGCTTTAGAAAATAAAATGGTAAGTAGAGCTATTGAGAATGCGCAAAAACGAGTAGAAGGGCATAACTTTGAAATTCGTAAACAGCTACTTGATTATGATAATGTAATGAACCAGCAGCGCGAGGCCATTTACGGACTGCGCCGCGATATAATGACCGAGGAACAGTTAGATCAAATAGTAGAAGAATTTTTATATTCTGTGCTCGATGAATCATACGAGAAAGCAGATGATAAAGAAATGAGAGAAATTCTTCGTCTTCGTTACAGCGAGCTATTTAATTTAGAAGATAACGATGGCAATATTAATTATGATGATTTGCAAAAACATGTGGAGAGTCGTCTCGATTATTTAAGAAAAAACTCAAAAGATCAGTATCAAGAACTTGTGCGTTATTTCATGCTCAATCATTTAGATAGAATTTGGAAAGAACATTTGCATAATATGGATAATCTTCGAGATGGAATTGGTCTTCGAGGTTACGGTCAAAAAGATCCAAAAGAAGAATATAAACGAGAAGGTTTTTATTTATTCAAAGAAACTTTGTATATGATAAAAGAAAATCTCATCCGCTCACTTTGTCATTTGCAAGTGGAAGAAACAGCTGATTCTCTCTTAGATGATTTAGATTATAACGAAACAGACGATTTGCAGTACTCAGATAATGAAACAGAAATGGACAATGCCACTGTGAAGCGTACAGACCCCAAAATAGGGCGCAACGATGACTGTCCATGTGGAAGTGGGAAAAAACATAAAAAGTGCTGTGGAGCGTAACCTGAAGCGTCGTTTTTTTGCTACTTTTGCAGTTTTATGGAGATGTGAGTAATTTTTAAAAACTGCTGAAAATTGGAGTGAAAAAAGAGTTACGATTTAAACTAAAAAAAGTTTTAGTTCAGAAAAATTTTAGACGAGAGATTTTTAAATCACAAAGATTTTTAACTCTAAAAAAAGTCTCAACTGAAAATAGTAAAATATGCGAGATAAAAAATACTGCTTGTAGATCTAAAATAATATATCTATGAGCAGTATTTTTTGTGCATTTGGAGAATTTTTTAATTTTTAGTTTTATATATTTTTTACAATCTTTTTTTAAGATGAATTTAAATATATTTTTGAGACTAATCTTTTTTTAATGTGTGTAGTTTTTTTTTAAGATATTTTATTAGAAAATTTCTCACGATAAATTTTTTAATAAATATTTTATTAAGGACAATTTTAGCTAATATAATATTTTTTTAGCTAATTACTTTTGACAAGTGGGGCAAAAAGTGCT
>CAMQUX010000042.1 GCA_947037905.1 uncultured Desulfovibrionaceae bacterium
ACAAGAAACAGAAACAACTAGGCAGGTACGAAATTTTGCAAAAAGTTTAGAAAGACGTACTGATTTACCCATATATTTTGAAGATGAGCGTTTTAGCTCCCAAATTGCAGAATCTCAACTTAAGGAGACAGGACGTTGCAAACAGAAAACGAAAATAGACAGTCAGGCAGCGACGATAATATTACAAGCTTGGTTGGAAAAAAGAAAAGTAAGTTTAAAAAAATAATAAGTATTGGTCTTTTACTTATGGTGCTTGCAGTAGGATTTTTTAGTTACCGTGTTTATGAGCGAAATGCTTTTTTACAAAATCCAGCAAATGCAGAAAAAAACGCTCCAGTGGCAGATGTATTTGTTATGGTAAAAGAGGGAAGAACCTTTTCCTCTATAGCACGAGAACTAGAGGAACAAGGAGTTGTTTCAAGTAGCCGTTTACTTATTCGTTATGCTGTAAGTGAAAAACTTGCAGATAAAATTCGAGTAGGTGAGTTTAAACTAAATGCTTCCATGACTCCAGTTGAGATAGTATCAGCACTGACAACAGGTCGAGGAGTACTGCACCGTTTGTTTATACCAGAAGGTATAACAATGTGGCAGGTTGCAAAAAGAGCAGAAGCCGCTGGTTTTGGCTCAGCAGAAGAGTTTAATCAACTATTTTATGATAAAGCACTGCTGGCAGAGTTTGTTATTCCTGCAGAATCATTAGAAGGATATTTATTCCCTGAAACATATTTTTTTAGCTTTGCACAAAGTGGTGATTTGCAAGAAAATGTAATTCGCACAATGCTTCAAGAATTTTATAAAAATGCCGAAAAAACTTGGCCAGAAGGCTTGCCAAGTGCTGAGAAAATTCATAAGCACATAACCCTTGCGTCCATTGTGGAAAAAGAAACAGCTGCGCCATCTGAGCGTGCACGTATTGCAGGTGTGTATCTAAATAGATTAAGAAAAAATATGCGCTTGCAAGCTGACCCAACTACTATATACGGGCTTGGTAAAGATTTTGATGGTAACTTAACAAGAAATCATCTGTATAATAGAAACAATCCTTACAATACCTATAGAATAATGGGGCTTCCAAAAGGACCTATTTGCTCCCCTGGGCTTGCTGCTATGCAGGCAACAAAAAATCCAGAGAAACATAGGCTCATTTACTTTGTTGCTAAAGGTGATGGTTCGCATGTATTTAACGAAACACTTGCTAATCATAATAGAGCAGTTCGAAAGTATCAGTTAATAAGAAGGAAAAATTACACTTCAACGTATCAGGGAAAATAGTTTTTAGAAAAATATATAGGTTTGTTCTCTATTTAGAAACGGTGATATGAAAAAATATTACTAGAGATATGATAAAAATACACACTAGTGTGTGGTATTAGAAATATACTAGCGATGCGATATGAAAATACGTACTAGAAAGGTCTCTCAGTAAAAGTATCCATTGAAAAGTACTCATTGAAGAAATTCGAAAAAACCGAAAAACCGAAAAAACCGAAAAAACCGAAAAAACCGAAAAAAAGTTGAAAAAACTTTGATAAGCGAATAAAGAATAAGCCCAAACAGTATTGTTTGGGCTTATTCTTTATTCATAAGAGAAAAGTATTAGAGAGTTCTTACATAAAAGCTATTTGTCCAACAAAAAACTTATGTGCATGCAAAAATCTTACGTACATATAATTGTTATGCAACAATATGTAAGTTTGAATGCTCTTTTAGTTGTGGTGCATCCATTGCCCAGTCTGTTATCGTTTCGCCTTGCTCACGCATTGTTCTAAAACGAGCTAGAGTTCTTGCTTGTTCCATTTGCTCTTTTTGCTCATTATGTTGCGAGAAATTATCAAGGTCATGCTTGCCTGTCTCAGAATTTGCATACTGAATATCTATTTTAGTAACTTTTACACCTTGAGCTTCAAGGTTTTTTTGTAAGAGTTCTACATTTTCTAAAAGAAGCTGCTGTGTTTGTTGGTTGTCTGTTTTTATTACTGCCTGTACTTCTTTATCTTTACTTTGCAGAACAACACTCATCATACCAAGGTCTAACGGATTTAGCTGCAGCGTGAGCTGCTGTCTTCCTTGTCCCAAGTTTTTAAGAATACTTTGCTCTATTTGCGGCAAATTTTGTGCGGCAAATTTTGGGGATGTTAGTTTTGCATTCTCCCCAACTGGTACTGGTTGAAGACCGCTGAAAACTTTTGCACTTAGACCTGCTTCTGCAGCATCAACATTTAGTTTTTCTACGTATGATTGCGATTCTTTTTGTGTTTCTGTTTGTTTACTTAGAACATTTTGCTCGTTATTATTTTTAGCAAAAGAATTTTCATTTTTTTGCTCTTTAGAGTCGTTCTTCTGGTCTTTAGAATCGCTCTTCTGGTCTAAATTTTCTTTTCCAGTCAGAGCTGTGGTTTTAGCATCTTTCAAATCTGCTGTTGCCTCTTCGAATTTTGCGAAGATGTCTTTTTGATCCTCTTTTGGAATCCCCATTTTATCTAAAACAGCTTGTAAAGTTTCTTTTTGATCTGCAGAGGATTTTCCAAGAAGTTTTTCTAAAATCTTCTCACCGTCTTTTGAGATAGGCAATTTTTTCCCATCTTTGTTAAGACTATTTGCTAATATATTTTTTATATCACTATCTTGCAAACCTGCGTTTTTTAGAAGATTTGCAAGAGTCTTATTCACAGTATCAATATCAAGTTGGCTTATTTTTGTAGCTAAACCATCAGTATCTTTTGCATTCTTGCCAGTCTGATTTTGAGCTTTATTTTCTACAGTACTGCTCGCATTTTTTTCTGCATCCTTAGTATTATCTGCATCCTTAGTACTGTCTGCATTGCTTGCTACTTTTTCAGCCGGCTTATCCTCAGCGGACTCATTAGTCGGCTTATCAGCTGGTTTATCATTAGTATTAGCACTATCAGTGGATTCGCTAGGGGACTCATGGTCAGTAGATTCGTTAGAGGACTCGTTATTAGTGGACTCGTTAGTGCTTGTCTCATCTGTATAATCATCTGTATAATCATCTGCATAATCATCTGCATAATCATTTGCAGTGGAGTTGTTAGTGCTTGAGTTGTTATCTGTAGCGTTATCTAGAGTAGACTGGAAGCTTTCGCTGCTAGTACTTGCACTATCATACATATACTCTCGTGTTGGTAGAGAGCTAGTGCTTGAACTTGTGTAATTAAAAGAAAGAGGAAAATTTTGCATAGGAACTCCTTGTTAGGTGTCTTATATCAAAAACTGTTCCAAGTTTTGCAAACTGTTCAAAATTTATGTAAATTGCCTAAAATTATCTAAACTATTTAAAATTTATGAGTAGAAGAGAGATACTTGACCTTTACAGATAAACGTGTAAAAAATTAATTTGTACTTTATAAGGAAGATAAAATGTCTATAGAACAAATAAAAGAGGTTTCACGTCGAAGAACCTTTGGTATAATTAGCCATCCCGATGCAGGTAAAACAACCTTAACTGAAAAGTTGTTGCTTTTTGGTGGTGCAATAAAAATGGCAGGGGCAGTAAAGTCTCGTAAAACAAAAAAACATGCAACATCTGACTGGATGGCAATGGAACAAGAGCGTGGAATATCTGTAACAAGTTCTGTTATGAAATTTTTATATAAAGATTATGAGATAAACTTACTTGATACTCCAGGTCACCAAGATTTTTCTGAAGATACATACCGAGTTTTAACAGCGGTTGATTCTGCACTTTTAGTAATAGACTCTGCTAAAGGGGTAGAAACACAAACAGAAAAACTTATGGAAGTATGTCGTATGCGAGATACTCCAATAATAACTTTTATAAATAAATTAGACAGAGAGGGCTTAGACCCGCTTGATATTTTAGCAGATATTGAAGAGCATTTAAAAATAGTCTGTGTTCCTTTAACATGGCCAATTGGTATGGGGAAAAGTTTTCAAGGAACATATAATATATATACAGGTAGCTTATGTATATTCTCAGCAAATGAGGGTAAGCAGGCAGAAAGCCTTATAATAACAGATTTAAATTCTATAAAGCTAGATGAAGCAATAGGTAAAGATGAAGCAGCAGCACTTCGAGATGATTTAGCATTATTAGAAGGGGCAGGGAGTGTTTTTGATAAGGAAGCATATTTACAAGGCAAGCAGACGCCAGTATTTTTTGGCAGCGCAGTTAATAATTTTGGTGTACAAGAGCTACTTGATACATTTGTAGAAATAGCACCAGCGCCTAAAAATAGAATGTCCACAACACGAGAAGTGCTAGCAACAGAAACAGAATTTAGCGCGGTGGCGTTTAAAATACAGGCAAATATGGATCCGGCTCATCGAGACAGAATTGCATTCCTACGAATCTGCTCAGGTAAGTTCACAAGGGGCATGAAAGTAAAGCATCATAGAATGGGCAAAGAAATAACAATTGCAAACGCAACAATATTTATGGCTCAAGATAGAAGCGGTGTAGAAGAAGCGTATGCAGGAGATATAATAGGTGTGCATAATCACGGAACAATTCGCATAGGTGATACTTTTAGTGAAAAAGAAGTTTTAAAATTCACAGGTATTCCAAGTTTTGCGCCAGAATATTTTCGCAAAGTAATATTAAAAGATCCACTCAAAACAAAGGCGCTTGCTAAAGGATTAGAGCAATTAGCAGAAGAGGGTGCGGTGCAGTTATTTCGCCCATTATCGAATGCAGATTATTTGTTAGGAGCAGTGGGTGTTTTACAGTTTGATGTAATAATATCTCGCCTGCAGAATGAATATAATGTGCGCGCATTATATGATCCTGTAAATTTTGCAACAGCTCGCTGGATTTCTGCTGAAGATAAAAAAACATTAGAAGAATTTAAAAAAACAGCGTACTATAATCTCGCATTAGATGCAGATGACAATTTAACCTATTTAGCTGTGAGCAGTTGGAAGTTACAAGATGTGCAGGAGCAAAATCCTGAAATAGTATTTAGTAAAACACGAGAGCAAGATTAATTTATGGCAGAATTGGCAGAAAAATATTTACGTGTTTATTCCTTAGAAGAAATAAATACGCTTCCTCTTTTTTCCTTTCGAGGAAAGATACATATAATAAGAACCGCAGAGGAAACAGAAAAAGCCGTAGAGGAACTCTCTAGCTGTGGTCTTTTAGGTTTTGATACAGAAACACGCCCAAGTTTTAAGCGAGGGGTGCGGTATGCTCCAGCGTTAGTACAGCTTGCATCAGAGAATGAGGTGTATATTTTTCAGCTGACAGAGTATCCTTTAGAGGAAAAACTAGCATCTCTTTTAGCCTCTCCGTGTATAATTAAAAGTGGAGTATCGGTAAGTGAAGATGTGCGAGACTTGCGACGTGTGCATGAATTTACCCCACAGATGTTTTTAGATTTAGGGCAGGTATCGCAAAAGTGCGGCATGCAAACACATGGTCTAAGAAATTTAGCAGCGAATTTACTCGGAGTGCGAATATCGAAATCCGTACGCTGTTCTAACTGGGGGAAAAAAGATTTATCTGAGCAGCAAATTCAGTATGCAGCAACAGATGCGTGGGTAAGTAGAGAAATTCATAAGGCTATGTATAAATTAAATATAATATAATATTATAGGAGAATGTAAATTAAATATAATATCAATATGCTATTTGTTTATTTACAATGTCTAATGAATATTTTAAAAAAGTATCGAAGAATGTTTAACTAACTGTAAACAATAAGAACTAAAAAATAAAAACTTTCATATTTAACCAAAAAAGTTATTTAAAAACTTGTATGTATTGGGATTATGATATATTGGAATAATTCAAATATATTATAAATAAAAATAAAAATATTAACTAATATGTATTCTCAAATGAATATTTTACGGAGAAACTCATGACTTGTAAAAAATACACACTGTTGTTAATGCTAACAATATCCTTGTTTTTAGTTGCTTGTAATAAAAAAGACGAGCAAAAAAAACAAGTAATGCCGCCTACTAAAGTAGGGGTAGCCTCAGTGCTTGAACTGCCAGTGGGAGATGAAATGTCTTTTGTAGGCAGAGTAGAAGCACAAGATACAGTAGTGCTTGTGTCACGTGTTGAGGGTGTATTAATGAAGCGTAATTTTATCGAAGGTGATGTTGTAGAAGAAGGAGCGCTCCTTTTTGAAATAGATAGAGCACCATATCTAGCTGCTTTAGACCGAGCAAAAGGTGATTTTGCTAAAGCAAAAGCAGAACAGTGGCGTGCAGAGAAAGAATTTAAACGTAATCGTCAACTTATTCGTGGCAAAGTAATAAGTCAGTCCGATTTTGATACTGCAGAAACCACACTAGCACAGGCTAAAGCCCAAGTTGCAGTGGCAGCTGCAGCTGTTGATACTGCTGAAATAAATTTAGGATACACACGAATTACAGCTCCAATGAGAGGGCGTATTAGTCGCTCCATTCATAGTGTTGGTAACGTTGTAAGCTACTCAAGTGGTGAGCTTGCTACTCTTCATAGTATCGACCCAATGTATGCATATTTTTCTGTGAATGAGCAAGAAGTAGTTGAATCGCTACACGGAGCTGCACTTGTTAATAGTAATAGTAAAAAAGATAAAAAAGCTACAAGAAATAACTTTGAGTTTGTTCTACGTTTTTCTAATGGTATTGAATACAAAGAGCTTGGAAAATTAAACTTTACCTCAACAATTGTAGACCCAACAACAGGAACAATGACACTGCGTGCAGAATTTGCAAATCCTGACAGAACATTACTACCTGGTCTTTATGCAACAGTTATTGCTCGTAGTGTAAATAAACCTATGAAAATAGTTATCCCTCAGTCTGCAGTTATGCAGAGTTCTTCAGGTTATAGCGTTATGATTGCTAAGAATACAGACGATGGAAAAGATGTTGCGATACTTCGTAATGTAAAATTAGGTAGACGATTTGATGGTTTATGGGTTGTAGAATCTGGGCTAAAATCAGATGATACGATTATAGTAACAGGTTTTCAAAAAACAATAAATGAGTCTCCTATTATTCCTATACCAAAAAAGATAGATGAAACAAATGGACTAATATTTGATGTGGATATGCAACAAACTCAATCTACACAAGGACAATAGGCAGTAGCATATGATAAGTCATTTTTTTATACATCGCCCAAAATTTGCGTTTGTTATTTCGATAGTTATAACTCTAGTAGGGCTACTTGCGCTACTTAGACTACCTGTAAACCAATTTCCAGAGATTACTCCTCCAATGATAACAGTAAGTGCTGTGTTCTCAGGAGCAAGTCCTGAGGTTGTGGAAAATACTGTTTTGCGTCCTTTAGAGGAAAAAATAAATGGCGTAGAAAATATGCTCTATATGTCATCAACTGCATCAAGTGATGGCGTTGCGAGCGTGAGTATAGTTTTTAAACCAGGAACAGATGCAGATATTGCACAGGTAAACGTGCAAAACCGTGTGTCTCAAGCAGAGCCAAGTTTACCTGATATTGTAAAACGAATAGGTGTAACAGTAGATAAACGCTCAAGTACAATGCTTTTAGCGGTATCTCTTTATTCCCCTAATAATGTATATGATGGACTCTATGTTAATAACTATGCCAACCGCTTTATACTCGAGCCATTAGCTCGTATTGGCGGGGTTGCAAAAGCAGAAACACTTGGAGAACAAATATATGCTATGCGTATGTGGCTAAAGCCAGAGCGTATGGCAGGTTTATCTATTACAGTAGTAGATGTTCAAAATGCAATAAATGAGCAGAATGCTGTTGTTGCAGCAGGGATGCTTGGTGCAACACCAACGCTTCCTTCTCAACAGTTTCAATATACAGTCCTCACAAAAGGGCGCTTAACAGAAGTTGAAGAATTTAAAAATATTGTACTGCGTGCAAATCCTGATGGTTCTATAGTTTATTTAAAAGATGTTGCTGATGTTGTTCTTGGTTCTCAGTCTTACAGCGGCGATGCGAATTTAAACGGAGAGCCAAATGCTTTTATTGTAACGTATCAGGCACCAGGTGCTAATGCTTTAAGTGTTGCGAAAGATATAAAAGAGACCATGGAAGAACTTTCTAAAGGCTTCCCAGTTGGTATAGATTATATCATATCTTTTGATACAACACTTTTTATTGAAGAGTCTCTTTTAGAGGTACGAAAAACACTTTTTGAAGCGATATTTCTTGTAATTCTTGTAACGTTCTTCTTTTTACAAAACTGGAGAATGACACTTATTCCGTGTATTGCGATACCAGTATCATTAATAGGAACTTTAGCGGTACTGCTTGCTTTAGGGCAAAGTATTAATACAATATCACTTTTTGGATTAGTGCTTGCAATTGGACTTGTTGTTGATGATGCTATTATTGTTGTGGAAAACGTCGACCGACTGCTGCATTTGGGCTTAACGCCTATTGAGGCAACAGAAAAGTCCATGAAAGAAATAACAGGACCAGTTATAGCAACAACACTTGTTCTTTTAGCAGTGTTTGCACCAGTAGGCTTTATGCCTGGCATAACAGGTGGTATTTATTCGCAGTTTGCGGTGACCATATCTGTTGCGGTTCTTATTTCTTCCATAAACGCACTTACACTTAGTCCGGCACTGTGTGCGGTTCTTTTAACAAAGGAATCTATACGGGTAATGCCAATTTTTGCCCCAGTAAATAAAGCTATAAAATTTATAACTACGTTATATGGTAAAACAGTTGCGGCCGTTTTACGAAGAGGATTTTTTGTTCTTATATTAACCTTAGCATTTCTTGCTTCAGCAGGGTATATGCTACTAAAAACTCCTACAGGTTTTATTCCTAATGAAGACCAAGGATTTTTCGTTGTAGATATTCAACTACCAGATGCTGCCTCAGCCAATAGAACAAGGGATCTTGTAGAAGAAGTTACAAAAATAATTAAAGCAGAACCTGGTGTTAAAAATGTAAACACCGTTGCAGGTTATAGTATTATAAGTGGTAGCTCATCAAATGTTGCTATGGCTATTATCTCTCTTGATAACTGGTCTGAACGTACG
>CAMQUX010000043.1 GCA_947037905.1 uncultured Desulfovibrionaceae bacterium
GTGAACGCGCACTCGTAGCCTGATGGTGCTAAGTTGACATTTTTATCTCTCATTGCTCTATAGAATTTTCCGTATAGTGCGTGGTCTGCCTGCATGGCATCTGCAAAGTTTTCTACTTTCCCTTCTTTAAAGAAGAGCGTGAAAAGTGACGCACTATGATTGAGTGTTACTGGTATGCTTTTCTTGCGCAGAATATCTGCTAGAGAGTTTGCAAAACTGAGCGTATCGGCTGTTAGTTTTTGGTAGTTACATTTTGAGAGTGCGTTTAGCGTTGCAAGCCCTGCTGCCATTGCCACTGGATTTCCTGAGAGTGTTCCAGCTTGGTAGACGTTTCCTGATGGTGCTATATGTTGCATTATTTCTTTTTTGCCACCATAACAACCAACTGGCAAGCCTCCACCGATTATTTTACCTAAACATGTAAGGTCTGGCTGCACGGCGAAACATTCTGTTGCGCCACCGAGCGCTGCTCTAAAACCTGTTATAACCTCATCAAATATAAGCAGTGCTTTATTTTCTGTACAGAGCTTACGAAGTCCTGCGAGATATCCTTCTTTAGGATTCACAAGTCCCATATTGCCAGCTATTGGCTCTACTATTATACATGCTATGTCGTCGTTTTCTTTGAAAAGTTTTGCGACACTTTCAAGATCATTATACGGAGCAAGCAGTGTATGATCTACAAATTCTTGCGGTACTCCTGGTGTGCCTGGAATGGAAAGTGTTGCGACTCCTGAGCCTGCGGAGGCTAGGAAACAATCGCTATGACCATGATAACAGCCTTCAAATTTTATAACTTTATTCTTTTTAGTATAGCCTCGTGCTAAGCGCAGTGCGCTCATGGTAGCTTCTGTGCCAGAATTTACCATACGAATCATTTGCATATGAGGCATGATTTCCATTATCTTTTTACCAAGCAGTACTTCTTCTTCGCATGGTGCACCAAAGCTTGCGCCTTTTTCGGCAGTTTTACAAATTGCTTCAAAAACTTCGGGGTTAGCATGCCCTAGTAACATCGGTCCCCAGCTCATGACAAAGTCTATTAATTCTTGCCCTTCTGCGGTGATTAATCGGCTACCTTTTGCGCTACGAATAAAAAGAGGATCACACCCGACGCTTTTACATGCTCGAACAGGACTATTTACTCCACCTGGGAAAATTTCTTGTGCTTGTTTGAATAATTCTTTTGAGTTCATTATATCCTCTCTTTTAAAAATAAACCATGGATGTTTTTTTAAGCTCTTTTATGGAACGTAGAATAACATAATCTGTCATGCCTGTTTCTTTTTGTATACGCGCGACTGTCTCTAAACAATCGCCTTCTTCTTTTCCGTGTATCATTGTATAAATACTATAAGGCCAAACATCATATATTTTTCTTTTATAACAATGGCTTATCTCTGAATATGCAGCGAGGATTTCTCCTATAGCATCTGTATCTTGCTCTGCTGATGGTCTCCAAGCGACCATGGCATTTTTCCCATAGCCTGCTTTTTGATGCCGTAAAGTCGCGCCAAACCGACGAATGACCTTTTCTTCTTTAAGATTTTTTAGGAGCGTTAGTGCTTCTTTTTCAGATAAGTTTGAAGCTTTCGCCATATCTTGAAAAGGAGTAAGCGTTAATGGGATATCTGCACCTGCGAGATGAAGAAAATCTTTTTCATTTTGAGGAAATTCACGAGCCATACTGTTACCTTTCTCTTTAAGAATCTACTACTTATGCTACTACTAAGAGTTTATTTATTATTATATATATGGGCATATTTTGCAAGTTTTATAAGATTTTGATCTATTTTTGCATAAAGACTATTTGCGGTATATTTTCCTGTTTTACTTTTTGTTCCGCACGGTAGCCCTGTTAATATTTCCATGGCATCTTCTATAGATTCTACAGCATAGATATAGAATTTCTTTTCTTTGATTGCCTGTAATATATTTGCTGGTAAGTGTAGGCTTGATAAATTATCTTTTGGTAAGATGACACCTTGTGAACCAGTGAGTCCTCGTCTATTACAGACCTCGAAAAAACCTTCCACTTTACTACTCACTCCACCTACTGCCATAATGGTTCCATTTTGACTGAGAGCGCCTGTAAAAGCGTAAGATAGATTAATCGGCACCTCTGCTAGCGCTGATAATAATGCGGCAAATTCGGCACCTGAGGCACTGTCACCTTCAACACCTGCATAACTTTGCTCAAAACAGAGACTACCTGTTAATATGAGCGGTTTGTTGTGTGCGAAAAGACGTAGAAGATAGCCTTTTATTATCATCATACCTTTTGTATGAATAGGACCGCCCATTTTAGCTTCTCGCTCTAAATCGACAATACCAGCATGCCCAACACCTACAGCACATGATATTTGATGTGGAAGACCAAATTCATAATCGCCAAACATGGTCAGAGATAGACCGTTTGCACGTCCTATTTCCTCACCTTTTGTAGCGACTTTTATTATTTCTTTATCGTAATCTGCTAAATATTCTTCTTCGTATAAATTTGAGCGGAACTTTCTATTTTTGCGAACTTCTTCAAAGCACGCCTCGCAAATTATTTCCTGTTTCTTTTCTTTTGCCACTGCAAAAGCCTCGAGCATATATTCCCTAATAACAGGAAAATATAGAGCAAGTCTTTGATTGTCTTCTGCTAAAGCGCTCGCCATATTTAAAAGTGCGGTGTATGCTTTTTCAGCAAACGGGTAGAGATTTTCTTTTTTTCTTATATTTTCAATAACATATAAGTAGTTTTTAACACTTTCTTCATTTACAATAACGCTCATTTGCATGTGCGCTTTTAGACAAAAATATTTCTCGAAACGATCATCATGGCAGAGAAGATTTTCATACATCTCATCAGTTCCAACAAGAATTATTCTTACAGATAAATCTATTGCTTCTGGCTCTATGGTACGGGAACGAATTTGCTCAAGCTCAATTGGGTCTTCTATTTTAATAGATTTACTTCGTAGTGCACGCATAAGCCCGTCCCATGTGCTTGGGGAGGCGAGTAAATCTTCTACATTTATAATTAAAAACCCGCCTAGCGCCCTATGCAGTGAACCAGCACGAATGAGTGTGAAATCTGCATACATGGCACCCATTTCTGTTTCTCGCTCTATAGCTCCTAAGAGATTAAAATAGGTAGGAGAATATTCTGTAATTACAGGTGCGCTCTCCTGCTTGCTGTTATCTATAAACAAATTCACTGAATAACGAACAAAAAATGATTCGTTACAAGCGAGTTCAGTTTTATCTTTTACTTTTTCTTCTGGACGAAGAATAAATTCATCGATACTTTCAAGCACATCTTCCTCTAGTGCCTTAAAATAGCCCAGTAATTTTTCATTTTCAGCAAAAAAAGTTCGCAGTGGCTCCCAGTATTCTTGCAAAAGTTCTTTTGCTATATCTTCTTGCACCTTTAGTTCTTCTTGGCGCAAGTTTTTTTCGTCTCTAATCAGCTCTCGAAGATGCACATTAAGCTCTACAAGCAGTTTCTCACCTTTTTGCTTTAATTCTCTGCGCTGGCTTGCATCTAGTTTGTCGAAATCTTCATCTTGTAAGCGTTTACCTTCTCCTAGTGGAATTAAAGTAAATTTTACTCCGTCGTTAAAATCGAGACTAAAATCTTTTGTAGCAGCTATTTTCTCAAGTTCAACTATTATCTCATCTCTTTTAACCATGAAATTTTTATTAAGTGCTTCTATTTGATCATTATATTTTTCAGAATCCAAGTGTTCTAATATACCTGCACGAAGAGAGGCAAGCGCTTTTATTTGCATATCTTGTAGAGTGCGCCCCTGCCCATTTTTTAAGACAATAGCTAGTGGCTTATCTTCATCTTCAAAATTATATGCATAAACATAATCATTAGGTGCTGGAAATTCTTTGGCAAAAGGCACAAGTATTGTTTTTGCAAAATAGGTTCTGCCATGCCTTGAGTCGCCAGCTAGATAAATGTTATACTCAACGCTTCCAATTTGAGTGCCAAGAGTAAATGCATGCACTGCTCGTGGGTGAAATGCATGATTATACTTTGCGTCTATTTCGTGTTTTTCGAGATATTTTAAAGAGTCTAATGACAAAAAACTTGTATTTGCAGACAAATCTTCTGCATGTACCTGTAATTGCTCTTTTATATTTTTACTTTTCATATTTCTCCTCAAATATACAGCCTTAAAGAAAAGCCTTCTTTTTTTGTTTTTTTTCTATAACATAAACTCACCCACTTCGTCTTCTTCTTTTTCAAGCCCCAAATCTATGCTTTTTTTCCTTAAAGAACATTGACCTCTTTATAAAGTTATGGTATTTGAAGTCTGTTAAATGAGTAAAAATATTTATTTATCGAGATGGCAATTATTCTTTTTAGTTACAACTAACCGAATATATTCATGATAAAAAATAATCTTTAACATAAAAAGTTACTATGCCTAAAAAAGAAAAAACAAATACGCCCCTTTTTATCGCTAGCTCCATGGGACTGCATATTATCTCTGGGACTATTGTTGGCGGTGTGGCTGGATATCTTCTTGATTTCTGGCTTGGTACAAAACCTATTTTCTTTCTTATTCTGCTTCTGCTCGGAATAATTGCAGGGTTTATGAATATGTTCACAGACGCCAAACGTCTCATGCAATATCACGATGATGAAGATAATTAGGACTTAGCTTAATATATTTTTAAAAACTGAGTAGAATATATCACTAAGCAGGATAAAAAATAGTATTTTTACACTGTTTATAAAAGAATCTTAGTTTATGCGGATTTATAAATAATTTAACATTATGCTGCATTTATTAACTTAGTTCACAGTGCTGTATTTATAAGAATTATTTAAAAAGATACTATTTATAAGCTTTTATAAAATATAATAGTCTGAAGTGCAATTATACTACTTTAAGATTTAAGCAAACTCTCTGGATAAAAAAGTGCAAAATATACCTGTTCGAAAAATGCTTCTTAAGACACTTTTTTTCAATCTATTTTGCATATTAGCTGCCTTATGGTATGGGTTTAATGTAAAAGATTTCTCCATCGCAATATCTCTCATTGCTGGGATTATTATAAGCTCTTTGAATTTTTTTATTATGGTTATTAATGTTCTAAAGGCCACTGAAAAAAGTGCGAAGCTCGCTTTTATCTTTTTTTATTTTCGCTTAGCCATTAGTGCAGTTTTATTATATATAGCGCTTGTTGTTTTAAAAACAGACCCGCTATTTCTTATTATTGGGATTACAATATCTCTTTTAGGCTCTTTTTACTCGAGCATAAAATTATTTATAAAAACTTCGTAAGCATTGACTTGAGGGGAGGATTTATGGCCGGAGCATTAGCACATCCACTTATTTTTGGAGAAGGTGGACTTATACCAATCACAAGCATTCCTGCGCATGTACTTTTTACATGGACAGGTATGGCTTTACTTTTTCTTATAGCTATTACAGCTCGACAACGCTTAACGCTTGTACCAAACAGACTACAGAATTTTTTCGAAGTCATCATTGGTGGCTTTGAGGACTTTGTTGTTAAAAATATTGGAGAGGAAGGGCGAAGAGTCTATCCTTTCATTATCACTATTTTTCTTTATGTTATTACCATGAACTACTTAGGGCTTGTGCCTGGATTTGATGCTCCGACTGCGAACATCAACACAAACGCCGCTCTTGCTATAAGTGTTTTCATCTATTACAACTATATTGGTATTAAGAAATGGGGCTTTGGATACATTAAGCATTTTCTAGGGCCTGTAAAAGCTCTTGCTCCTTTTATGATTCTTCTTGAACTTATTTCTCACCTTGCTCGTCCCTTATCGTTTACTTTACGACTTTTCGGAAATATTCGTGGTGAAGAGATTGTTCTTATGCTTCTTTTTGTTCTTGCACCTGTTGTTTCTACTGTTCCTATGTATCTATTATTTATGCTTGCTAAATTCATACAAGCTTTCATCGTGCTGATGCTTACTATGATTTACCTACAAGGTAGTCTCGATCACGCACATTAATTCTTTGGGAAAATGGTCTTTTGACCGCTTTATATAATAATATTTGGAGGCTTTATATTATGCGTAAATCAATTTTTACTCTTCTTAGCGTTGTTGCTACTGTTTTCACTGCTGGTATCGCTTTAGCTGCTGGTCCTGAACCTAAAATACCTGTTGAAGCTATGGGCATTGCTAATACTGTTGCTTGGGCTACTGCTCTTGGAATGAGTATTGCTGCTGGTCTTTGTGGTATTGGTCAAGCTATGGGTTTAAAAGCTGCTTGTGAAGGCCTTGCTCGCAACCCTGAAGCTGCTGGAAAATTACAAACTCTTCTTATTCTTGGTATGGCTTTTATCGAGTCTCTTGCTATTTATGCACTCGTTATCAACCTTATCCTTCTTTTCGTTAATCCTTTCATCTAAACGAAGTTTTATAAGTAGATATAAAAAGGAAGTATGCAAATACTTCCTTTTTTTACCCATGGTTTCTGATATTATTTTTCATCTTAAATTTCGGTTATAAAATATCTTCGCTATAGATGTTTTTTAATATAGGCATAACTGAGTAAATATCTTCATAAATATTTTTCTTAACGGATATTTTTTAATCTGTATATCCTACTAAATACAATATATATCTCATAATATTCTTTTACGAAATGGGCTGAGGTAATATATGCAGATATTTGAATAATTTTTATCTTCTTTAAAAGAAATATTTCTTTGTCATTTACAACAAGCTCTTGATATTTCACTGTTTTTTACTCATAATAATTATCACTCTCAAATAATATTTTTGCACCATAGCGATTATAAGAAAACTTATTACAAATGTCTTAAATTCTTCGCTAACTAATTTCTTATTTAATAAGTTCATATGCTCTTTATAATCTTTCATTTTCTTTTTACTTTAAAAATATTCTTGCAATTTATTTCACAAACATTATACTATAACGATATTAAATAAATTTGTTACAAAAAATAACTATCGTACCCCCATTAAAGAGAAGGCTAAAACATGCTCCAAAGTAGTAAAAGTGATCATATTCCAAAAGCGACCATCACACGCTTAGCTATATATATTCAGGTACTTACAAACCTTAAAAAAGAGAATGTTGAAGTTATCTCATCTGCAAAACTCGCCCGTGCTTGTGATGTTAATCCATCGCAAATACGAAAAGATTTAGCATATTTTGGTGAATTTGGTGTGCGTGGTGTTGGATATTTTGTGAGCGATCTTATAAATTTTATTAAACACGCTCTTGGTATTGATAGAGTGTGGAACTGTGCCCTTGTTGGAGTTGGTAACCTTGGTCGTGCGCTTTTACGCCATAATGACTTTGCACTCCATGGGTTTCTTATTCAAGGTGCTTTTGATTGCGATCCGTATAAAATTGGAGAAAATATTGAAGGGCTTGAAGTTATTTGTACAAGACAATTAAAAGATAAAGTAACAAGTTTAAATCTTGAAATGGGACTTATTACAACCCCACCTGAAAGAGCGCAAAGAGCTACTAACTACCTTGTTGATGCTGGTATTTCTGGAATTATTAACTTTACACCTACTCGTATTACTGTTCCTGATCATGTTTTTGTTGAATATATTGACTTTTTCCCGCATTTTTATCATATTGCATCACAATTACACTTTGGGACTCATAAGTAATACTCACGCATCTTAAATTAAGCAATATTTACACATCTTCAGTGATCTTTATGCATATTAAGCAATCTTTATGCATATTAAGCACGTATGTATCTTAGATATTTATGCATATTAAGTGATATTACTCGTTTTGAATACGATTTGTTAGGCTTTGCTAACAGTTATTAGGCTCTGACAAAATGTATTAAGATTATACTTTATTTGCTAGGCTTAAATAATATTTCTTAGACTGTAAAGATCCTTTATTAGCTATAAAGATTACTTACTCAATGTACATAAAAAAAGATAAGTATTAATAATACTCATCTTTTTTTATTTTACTCTTTATTTTTTCAGTCCTTATTTCCTTTTCAGTCCTTATTTTATTTTTTAATTGAGCTTAAAAGCTACTAACGTATCTATTTCTTTTTCTGTAAAAACTCGTATTCCTTCATCTAAAAAAGCCTGACTCGTTATTCCATTTCCTTGCAGTAACTTTTTCTGAAACGTCCCATCATAGACTTCTCCACATCCACATGAGGGAGAATTACTTTTCATGAGCGCCACCTTAGCATCTGTTAATTTTGCTATAGCCACACTTGCTACAGCACCTTGTATAAATTCTTTTGTGCAGTCTTTCCCTTGTATTGTACACACTTTCCCTGCTTGAATTTCTGCTGGAAAACGAGGTGTTTTTAAACCACCTAATTGTTCTGGGCAAATTGGAATGAGCGTATATTTTTCTGCCAATTCTTGAACAAAAGAATACTCTTTGCTTTTTCCATCATATCTGCACGCTATTCCTAAAAAACAAGCGCTTATAAGCAGTGGATTTTTCATCCTTTCCTCTTAATTTAAATATTTTTTATTTTTATCTTAAACTCTTTTTTCTCTTTTTTACACATAACTTTGAATAGTTATCTCGTTAAAATTTTTACTATTTTCATGTTTTATATTTATAAAGAATTCTTTCGGAATAATCCTTTTTACTATTTATATTCACAAAAAATCTTAATAAATAATATGCTACTTATATATCAACTTATTTTCTACTCTTAAGTTCTTATCTTCAGTCTAAAATATCTTAACCTTTTTAATTTCTATATAAAAAACAATAGTCCAAAATTATTATCGTGAATATAAAAAAGAGTGCAATAAAACTTACGCCTTATTACACTCTTTTTTATACACAAAATAGCTTTTAGCTT